>NZ_JBNGCJ010000697.1:0-2618 GCF_049974785.1 Vibrio genomosp. F10 str. 9ZD137 | reverse complement strand
TTTCGACCACCTCGCTTAGCTTGATACAGTGCTTTATCAGCCCTATCTACGCACTCCTCCCAACTTTCCGTAAGCTGTAACTGTGCAATACCAAAGCTCGAGGTGAACGCTAACCGTGGTTTTCCATCGATAACAGTCTCGGCAATAGCATGTCGTAAATCGTCGATAAACGTCTGGGCATGGCTCAAGTCGTATTCGGGTAACAGGATGATAATTTCATCGCCCCCTAACCGAAACGCCGCTGCATTGTCAGGCAAGGTTTGTGTAATACTATCCGCAATGGCTTTAATCACCTCATCACCCACAAGGTGCCCATGCCCATCATTGATCGCTTTAAAATGATCAATATCTGACATCACTAGGCAAACTGGCGCATGGCTGGGGTTATATTTAAAATCAGACATTGCCTCATCTAACGCACGACGATTCTTAAGACCCGTCAACGGATCCTGATAGGATAAGCGATGGATTGAATGCAATAACCTGGCGTTAATCATCCAGAGCATCGAAAAGCTCATAGACACAATGAGAATAACACTAAAAAGAAAAGTCAGCTGGTGGATCGTATTTGCGCTCATGAAGCTGTCTATTTCAGCTTCTGATAGGGAGACATGAACCCTTATCAGCATAAACCCACCATAAGCGAGAAATGGTAATGCCATCATTCTCGTCGCGAGGGGCAAATCTTTTCGAGTTCCTTTCACCACGGCGATGGCTGTACTAATGGTAGTAAAGGCTAAGTATAAGCTAATAACGATAATCCGATTGTTTATCGAAGGTACAAAATACGTAAAATAAACAAAGCCTACTAAGACGGCAAACAACAGCACGCGACTGTGATAAGTTAACGTCAAGGAATAGTTTCGGAAAATAGACAGACTATATAGTGTGAGATGAAAGCCGAGTGCAATGAGTACATTCGCCCCAATAATACTGAGAAAATCTGGAATAATGCCTCTTAAACTCAATAGCAATGGGCCAAACCCGATCAAAAATATAGATAGTGAAAACAGCGATAACCCTTCAATCGGCTTTTGAGCGACTTGAAACAATAGCAACCCAATACAATAAATCACCGAAAACAAGATCACGATAAAGTTAAGCGTTCTTATGTCTAGCGAAAAACTATCCATACAGCCCTTCTTTCTTCAAAATACCGCTCCAATCACTCATGAGTTTTACCGCTTGTAAAATGTGGTACTGACATATATTTTTTACTCTAAATAGAATAGCAATTTAACAGATATCTTGACGGATGGATAACTTAGTTGATAGATAAAAAACGCTCATGAGCCGACACAGAATCACGCATTCTCTCTACGCGAAAGCTAAAGTGTTACTACGAGGCATGGGGCAAGTCACGTTTCAAGAGAACGCTGCCACTGGCATTTTTGTTGCGATGGCTGTTGGCTTTCATTCGCTGCCATTATTCTCTGCGATGTTTGCTGGGCTTTGGGTATCTACTTGGGTCGGAAAAAGAGTCTGTAGCAACAACCAAGATGTCACTCGCGGATTATACGGTTATAACGGGGCGTTAGTTGGCCTCGCCTTCTACACCCTATTCCAATCCATACCGTTCTTTTGGATGACACTCTCCATCTTCGTAGCCTCAGCAATTTGCAGTGTTATCCAATCTCGGTGGCGATCTTCTTTGCCTATCTTTACCGTGCCATTTTTACTGGTTACATTACTGTTTACTTTGTTGTTTACTCTTGTTGAGGGTAGTTTCAATCTGCCATTTGGCAAGCTCGAACCCTTGACTTCATTGCATAATGCAACTCAACGCACAATAACAGTATTAGATGGGCTCAAGGGAGTGCTTAGTGGCGTCGGTCAAATTATGTTTGTGCAACCTTTGCTACCCAGTGTTTTGATCCTCATAGGGATTGCTTGCTCTTCTCGTTTAACTGCTCTTTGGGCTTGTGTGGGTTCTGCGTGTGGAATGATGGTTGCGGTGACAATCAATCTTCCCAATTCATTGTCTCTTCAAGGTTTGTGCGGTTTTAGTGCTTCGCTCACGGCCATCGCACTGTCTCAACGATATGACCTACCTCAGTCAAGAGCCCTATCACGCTCAAATCTATTGGCAAAGGGCCGTATTATGGCAGGCGTGATTTTTGCGGCTTTACTGAGCGTTTTTAGCGATTGGCTTGGTGTCGTGACTCTTACTCTGCCCTTTGTCCTTTCCTGTTGGATAATGATCTTAAAACGCACTAGCCCCTCAACGCCAGCCCCTTAGAGCCACACCATTACTCTATCTTCCTTGGCCCTATCTTCCTTGGCCCTATCATACTTGGCTCCATTCCCTTTGACTTATAGACGTCCAATCTGATCATTCACTCAAATTGGTGATTTTTCGCCTCAAGCAACAAATTCGCTCCCGCATGGTCAACGCCCAATTTATCTTGAGGGTTACGTAACGCGCAGTTTTCTAAGGATAGGCAACCACAACCTAAGCATCCGCCTAAGTCTTGCTGTAACGCTTTCAATTGTGTGATTCGTTGTTCTAGCAAATCGTGCCAAGAAGTAGCAAGCGCTTCCCACTGCTGCTTGGTTGGTGCTTGATGTTTCGGCAGGGATGCCAAGGCACAGCCAATCTCCTCTAGGCTTAATCCAAC
>NZ_JBNGCJ010000696.1:0-4563 GCF_049974785.1 Vibrio genomosp. F10 str. 9ZD137 | reverse complement strand
GCTTCCTCAACAACTTCATCTTCAGACTCTGGTTTACACAACCGGTGAAGCTCATCAAGCAACCCTTGATCTGCCGCTGGAAGAGGTGTCGAGTCTTGAACCGCTCTAAACTGCTCATTGACTGTATCCAGAGCACGTAGCATGGTGTCCATAAGGCCAGAAGTCACTGAACGCTGTCCATTACGCAAAATATCAAAGACATTTTCTGCGCCATGACATGTATCAACAAGCTCAGTTAAGGCAAGAAAACCTGCACCACCTTTAACGGTGTGAAAGCCTCGGAAAATGGCGTTGAGTAATTCTTTATCGTCAGGGTTGTTTTCTAGCTCGACAAGTTGCTCAGAGAGCAGTTCGAGTATTTCACCCGCCTCAACTAAAAAGTCCTGTAGAATATCTTCGTCTAAATCATAGCTCATACGTTACCCCTAAAACCCAAGACTTGAGAGCAAGTCATCGACTTCATCTTGAGATGAAACTGCATCCGTTCGTTCATGAGGATTCAATATTGGCCCTTCTGGACTGATCGATGCTTTATTGTTGTTATCATCCGATTCTTGTGTTTGTTTTTGATTGGTACCAAATACCGTAAGAATCTCAACTAAGCGGTCTTCGACTTCGTTAACTAAAGTGATGACTCGGCTAATGATTTGCCCAGTAAGATCTTGAAAATCTTGAGCCATCAATATTTCAGTTAGCTGACCTTTCAGCTCGGTGCTGTCACCTTCAACTTCAGTGAGTAATCCATCGATACGGTGACATAGCGTTTTAAAATGAGCTAACTCTATTCGACCACTCATTAATTCATTCCACTGCGGCCTGACTTGAACTAGACCTTCATGGAGATTATCAGCAATTGGCATACAGCGATCGACCGCATCCATTGTTTTATTGGCCGCAACTTCCGTCTTCTCTATCACGTATTTGAGTCTATCGCGAGCATCCGGAATCTCGTCTTTCGCGATTTCACTCATCCGCTCATCTAAATTGAAGTGCTGAAGTGAATCGTGGAGATCTCGAGTCAGTGTGCCTATCTCTTGAAGCATGGCGTTCTCACCACCTTCATAGATAGTTTTTACCAGCAAATTAGCTTCTTGCTGTTGCTCACCTTCAAGTAACTCGACAAGTTGTTTTGCCTGTTCTAGTGAAATCATCCTGATTTTGCCTTATTGCGCTTAATCAATGTGTACAACTTTTGGCTTATAAACGCTCAAAAATCTTGTCTAGCTTTTCTTTAAGCGTAGCTGCAGTAAATGGTTTAACAATATATCCATTCACACCAGCTTGTGCGGCTTCAATAATCTGCTCTCGCTTTGCTTCCGCAGTGATCATTAACACAGGCAAATGCTTGAGTTCATCATCAGCTCGGATATTCTTGAGTAAGTCGATTCCTTGCATGCCAGGCATATTCCAGTCTGTTACAACAAACTCAAACTCGCCCTTTTTTAACATTGGCAACGCTGTAAGACCATCATCTGCTTCTTGAGTGTTATTAAACCCCAAGTCACGTAATAGGTTTTTAACGATACGACGCATTGTTGAAAAGTCATCAACAATAAGGATCTTCATATTTTTATTCAAAATTGCCTCCACTGAGTTTGATATCAGTGATTGTTATTCATGTTCCGTCCAAGCACTTAACTTTGTACGTAGACGCTGCATTGATTGGCTTAGTATTTGGCTAACACGTGATTCGCTTACACCAATGACTTCACCAATTTCTTTTAAGTTTAACTCTTCATCATAATAGAGCGAAAGTACTAAGGCTTCACGCTCTGGTAACGATTTTATTGATTCAATGAGTGCTTTTCTAAAAAACTCATCGGCAACACCGCTAAATGGCGTATTTTTATCTTCTTCTACTGGAGAAATGGCATCATCTGAAATACCCAAATCTTCAATACCAACTAGACGAGAACAATTTATGTCTGTTAATGCAGTGTGGTACTGTTTTAACGACATATCTAGGTGATTTGCAACTTCTGTGTCGGTTGGGTCTCTATTTAGTTCACTTTCTAACGCTGATATGGCCAATCCAATCTCTCGATTGTGCTTGTGAACCGAACGCGGAACCCAGTCTCCTCGTCGAATATCATCGAGCATTGATCCTCGAATTCGAATGCCTGCATAGGTTTCAAAGCTTGCGCCTTTAGTCCCGTCATAATTTTTCTGTGCTTCAAGCAGGCCAATCATCCCAGCTTGAATCAAATCATCAACTTGTACGCTAGGAGGAAGACGTCCTATGAGGTGGTGCGCTATGCGTTTAACCAATACAGAATACTTCTCCAAAAATAATTTTTGGCTATTTTGATTCGCGTATTGATCGTAAGTCAGCGCTTTATTCACTCAATGATTCCCCTAATATATCGGTCCGATTTAGTAAACGTTCTACGAAAAACTCCAAATGCCCACTAGGGGTTTTCGGGATCGGCCATGTCAATGCTTTATTCGCTAATGAACTGATGGCCAACGCGGCTGGAGAGCGTGGGTACGCATCTACAACAATCTTTTGTCTTTTAACCGCTTGACGTACTTTATCATCTAATGGGATACATGCGACGAGTTCAATGCTGACATTTAAGAACCTCTCTGTGACCAAGGTCAACTTTGCGAATAATTCTCGCCCTTCTCGGTAGCTTCTGACCATATTTGCAACAATCTTGAAGCGTTGGACTTGATGCTCCGTACTTAACAGCTTAATCAGAGCATAAGCATCGGTTATTGAGGTTGGTTCATCACAAACCACGACAACCACATCTTGAGCAGCACGAGAAAAACTGACAACCATATCTGAAATACCCGCAGCGGTATCTATTAACAATATGTCCATTTCTTCTTCTAAGCTACCAAATGCACGAATTAATCCGACATGTTGTGCGTGAGATAGCTCTGTCATGCTTTGTGTGCCGGAGGTCGCGGGTATTATTTTAATTCCATGTGGCCCTTCAACAATCGTATCTCTTAGCTCACATTCACCCGCTAATACATGGCCTAAATTCTTTTTAGGCCGTATTCCGAGCATAATGTCGACGTTTGCTAAACCTAAGTCCGCATCGAGCACAGTCACTTTTTTACCTTGGCGCGCCATGCATATGGCTAGCCCCAAAGTTACGTTCGATTTGCCAACGCCCCCCTTACCACCCGTCACAGTAATGACTTTCGTCAATGACGGTTGCGTGAGTCTGCGTAGGCCACTTGCTTGGTCGTGAATCATTTTATCTGTCATATAGTTGCGCCGCCTAGAGCCCCTCTCCGGAGTCACTATTCCAGTAGTGAGGTTCATTGTCTGTCGACTTTTCAAGTAATTCGTTCGCTTTCGCTACCATGTATTTAGGCTGAGCGAGTACGATATCTTCTGGTACTCGCTGACCGTTTGCTATGTAAGCAACTGGTAACGCGTTTTGAACGATAACACTTAAAAATTCACCTAAGCTGAGTGATTCATCCAGCTTAGTCATGATGCAACCAGAGAGCGGTATTCTTCTAAAATGCTCTATGGTTTCTTGTAATACTTTTCGCTGAGCGGTAGCCGGCAATACAAGGTAGCTATGTATTACTTCGCCACTTTCCTGCATAAGGGTATCTAGCTGCTCAGAAAGCCTGACATCTCGCTGCCCCATACCCGCTGTATCGACCAAAATCAGACGACGATTTCTTAGCTGATATATTACATCGGCTAACTCATTGGAATCTTTAGCAACTCTTACTGGGCAACCCATAATTCGACCGTAGATCGATAACTGTTCATGTGCACCAATTCGGTAGGTATCTGTTGTCACTAACGCGACATTATCTGAACCATATTCCATTGCAGCACGAGCGGCCAATTTGGCAATCGTTGTTGTTTTTCCAACGCCGGTCGGGCCGAGAAGCGCAACAATGCCCCCACGTTTTAGGATGTCTGTTTTTGCAACGGGAATCTGATCCGCAACCAAACCGAGTAATGCTTTCCAAGCCTTCGGTGGCGCGGTATCTTCGGGAATGTAACAGGCCAATTGGTCCGCAAGCTCTAGCGATACGCCCATTCTCTCGAGTCGTTTAATCAGCATAGCCCGTAGTGGTTCACGTCGCTCAACTTCTTGCCACATTAGCCCTGAAACTTGGTGCTCTAAAAGTCGTCGAATAGACGTCATTTCTTCGCGCATCCCTTCCAATTCTTCGTTATCGGCCTTTGAGTCTTCTCGACGAGGTCTGTCATAACGAGTGGGATCAAGCTTGGGGGTGTTTCGGTCAGAACGTCTGTCTTGCGCGATCAATTTTGCGAGTGGCGATTCTGGATTAGACAGCATCCCGTTGGGGTGATTAGCATTGTTTGTACTGTTCGTATTGCTTGTATTGCTTGTATTCTTGGTACGGCGATCGGCTGCTTGTGAGCTTCTTTGACGCTTTAACAATGCAGTTAATGAATCTTCATTTTCAGAACGATGCTCTTGCTCTGGCTCGCCATTGCTGTATTGCTTTAGCATATTGGCAAAGCGTTTTGTCATTGACTTTCCAGAATCGGCGCCCGATTGCAAGCTCACCTTGTCTTGCTCAAGTTCACGAGGGGTAGATCGGAAGAGCGGT
>NZ_JBNGCJ010000695.1:0-855 GCF_049974785.1 Vibrio genomosp. F10 str. 9ZD137 | reverse complement strand
GTCGGTAATATAGCCAGTGTTAACGGTACCTTGATGGTTATTTTGGTGCCTTTAGTCAGCTCAGAATCAATATCTATCGAACCATTGAGGGTGTTGATCGCGGTTTTAACCACGTCCATCCCCACGCCACGTCCTGATATATCCGATATTTTTTCTTTGCTTGAGAAACCAGGCATAAAGATTAGGTTGAAGCACTCTTTATCAGACAGTCGAGAGGCTGCATCTTCATCCATCATGCCACGATTGACAGCAATGGAACGTAGCTTATCAGGGTCCATACCACCACCATCATCGACGATGGCTAATTCTATATGGTCGCCTTCTTGAGAAGCAGAGAGTATCACTTTACCGTTTCGAGACTTGCCTGCTGCTGCTCGATCATCGGGCATCTCAATACCATGATCGACCGAGTTTCTCACCAAGTGAATCAGTGGATCGGCTAACGCTTCAACAAGGTTTTTATCTAAATCAGTTTCTTCACCGCGCATCTCAAGCGTGATGTCTTTATTCAAGCTACGAGCGAGGTCACGGACAACTCGAGGGAAGCGGCCAAATACTTTCTTGATTGGCTGCATTCGAGTCTTCATCACCGCGCCTTGCAGGTCAGCGGTAACGACATCTAAGTTAGAGACCGCTTTTTCCATTTCTTCATCATCACTGTTCAGTCCTAGGCTTAAAAGACGATTTCTCACCAAGACTAGTTCACCGACCATGTTCATAATGGTATCAAGCGTAGATGTGTCGACTCGGACTGTGGCTTCCGCTTGAGGCTTTTTCGCCTGAGGCGCTGGCGCTGCATTTTTCGCGGGTGGCTCGGCTTCCGGTTTAGGCGCAGCCTTCGGAACCGCGGCAGCT
>NZ_JBNGCJ010000694.1:0-973 GCF_049974785.1 Vibrio genomosp. F10 str. 9ZD137 | reverse complement strand
ATGATGCGGGTTCGATTCCCGCTGTACGCTCCATATAGCTCGATTCTTGCTGTATTTTACATCCTAAATTAAATCCAACTGAATTTTATTTTCTAACGCTTTGATGCGTGTTTTGTCATGTCTGACGTTTGAGTGAACACTGTATTTTAAGAGTTTAGAATTCACTGTGACCATTTTGAGACCACAGTGTGACCAACGTGACCTAGATTGTCTAAATTTCGATTGGTTGAGAAGGTTAATTTAGTCAACCTGCAGATCATTATCTGGGATCACTTCGAGAAGCTCACCGACGGTGCAATTTAAGTAAAGACAGAGTTTTTCCAGCGCTTCAAAATCAATACGGTTATTAGTCTCATGAAAAAGTCGGTTAACTGTACTTCTATTTATCCCGGTATCTCTTACTACGTCAGCAATTTTGAGCTTTCTAGCACCTAGCAAAGTTGATAAATGGCATTTGATCATTTCTATAAAGACCCTAAATGTTTCGCTAAAGATACAAGGTGGTGTTTACAGGCTCTGTACTGGTCTAATGAAGTTGGACACCGAATTGAGAGACAATACTTGTCAGAACAATGAGGTGAAACATGACTGAGAAAAGAGCTTACAAACGCTACCCCAAGGAATTTAAAGAAGAAGCCGTCGCATTAGTACGAGAGCAAGGTTATAGCGTAGCTCAGGCAGCAGAAGCTGTTGGTGTTACAACTACGGTTCTCTACAAGTGGAAGGAAAAGTTAGAAGCCCAACTAGAAGGCACTGAACTATCTGATGACGAACGTGACGAGCTCAAACGACTTCGTAAAGAAGTCAAAGAGTTACGTATGGAGAAGGAGATTCTAAAAAAGGCTTCAGCCTTCTTCGCGAAAGAAATGAAGTAAGGTTTAACATCATTAAAACTGAGTCAACCCGATACCCAGTAACCCATCTATGTCAGACGATGAGAGTAAGCCGCTCAGGTTATTACGACTGGCTAAAA
>NZ_JBNGCJ010000693.1:0-446 GCF_049974785.1 Vibrio genomosp. F10 str. 9ZD137 | reverse complement strand
GAAAACGCAGGTGCCGTTTTTTCAGAAAAGCTGTCTCGAAAGCTGGCAACAATGTGGGATCCATTTGTCCCATATCAGTGATGTCCACCTGCGGTGCAAGTTTCGCAACATACAAACAATCTAGTAGACGGCGTAAGTCACGTAACTTGTCTGAAGGCAAGGCTTTTTCTATTTTAGCAAGCCCAACATCGGCGAGACCTGAAAATGGAATACCTCCAGTCGCATACATCGAAGCAACACTAATGAGAAGTGCAAAAACCTCTGCAACTGAAAGGCGTACTGTGGTTTGAATAGAGCGAGGATCAAGTTGAAGGCCCCCTCCCCGTCCAGGTTCAGAATGAATAATGAAGCCTTCATCGCGCAGTGCGCAGATATCACGTAGCACTGTACGCCGAGATGTACCCACTTCTTCCATTAGGTCGGCGACCGTCGATGTGCCATTACGG
>NZ_JBNGCJ010000692.1:0-3986 GCF_049974785.1 Vibrio genomosp. F10 str. 9ZD137 | reverse complement strand
CTTTTCACCTTGCCATTGGAATGGCACAACGGCGATGGGTCTTGCGGAATCGATACCATCAGTAATAACCAGCTCAAGTGCCGCATTGGCTAATTGAACTGAGCTCGATAGTAACAACAAACATCCTAAAATTATTCGCTTAATCACTCGCTTTTCCTTTATGATTGTTACAGTTCAACGGTTAAATTAATGTCTTTCAATCGTTCAACGACACTGGGCTGATCAACCGGCAGTGGAAACGAATTTACTTTTGCTACTGCTCTTTTCGTTGCTGCACATAAGCGATCATCACCGTTGACAATCGATAATCTTCCCAATAGAGCATTGTCGCCTGCGGGTATCAAGCGAAGGTTAACTCGACAAGACTTTCCCTTAAAGCTGTCCTCGATCAGCAGGTTTTGTTCGATCATTTGCTTATACATATTGCCGTAACGAGCGGCTTCTGATTGGGCAAATTTTGATTGCGCCGAAGAATTGCGCTCATTCTCCGTTTCCATACCTGCGAAAATATCATTCAACGCAGCTTCTTGCTCTTTGCGTTCTTTTTCAAGTTGCTCTAAACGAAGCTTTTCTTGGCGAGCTTTTTCTGCCGCCTCTTTTGCGGCCTTTTCTTCTGCAATTCGAGCTTTCTCCGCCCGTTCCGCTGCTTCTTTTGCTTCTTTTGCTGCTTTTTCTTGGACAAGGCGTTCTTGTTCAGCCTTGGCAATCGCTGCTTTTTGTTTCGCTATTCGCTCTTCTTCTGCTCGCTTATTTTCAGCCTCTTTTAGCTTGCGTTCAGCTTCTAACTTTTTGGCTTTCTCTCGCTCTTTCTTAACTCGGGCTTCTTCCGCTTTGCGTTCTTTCTCGACCGCAGCGCGTTTTTTCTCAGCTTCACGGGTTGCCTTGGCTTCTGCCGCTTGTTGTTCTTTCAATTTGCGAATGCGTTCTTCTTCCGCTTTGCGATTCTTTTCTAGCTGCTCGCTCTCTCTCTTTAGCTTATCTAAACGAGTTTGTTCTTTTTTCGCCGCCTCTTCTCGCTGGCTACGAATTTTTTGCGCCTGCTGTTTGACCAGGTTCGGGTCGATAACAACCGCTTGAACCATCTGACCACTAGTTTCAGGCTCTGACATGCTAAAGTCTGAGCCCCAAAGCAAAGCAACAATCAGCACGATGTGCATTGCTAAAGAAATAACAATGGGATTCCGATAATTACTGTTTTTTGAGTTAGTTTCTTTCATGAGTAATGCGGATCTAATCCCTTAATTCCGTTAACAGGCCAACCTTAGGGATACCTGCACGGCTTAGTTCATCAAGCACTAACACGATATCTGCATACGGTGTTGCTGCATCACCACCGACCGCAACCGGTGAGTCAGGTTTAATCGACAGTTCTGCTTTGACTCGAATGATCGCATCCTGCATTGAAATGCCACGCTGAACTTCTTCGTCGTTCACGCTCAAACCTAAGACACCATCTTTATCAATCTCTACGATGATAAAGCTGCTATCGGTGTCACCAGCAAGTTCCGATGCGGCTTTTGCACTGCTCGTTTGTGGTAATTCGACATCGACCCCCTGCGTCACAAATGGTGAGGTTGCCATGAATATGATCAGCAAAACCAACATAACATCGATGTAGGGTACAACGTTTATTTCCGCTGTCATCTTACGTTTTTTTGGTTGATAACCCGCCATGGTTAATCCCTACCTGCCATTGCTTGGCGGTGCAAAATACTGTGGAATTCTTCAGAGAAGGTCGCGTAGTTATGCTCAAGTTTACCGACATTACTGCTAAAGCGGTTGTAAGCCATGACAGCTGGAATCGCGGCAAATAAGCCCATTGCTGTAGCAATAAGTGCTTCGGCGATACCCGGCGCAACCATAGACAATGTTGCTTGCTTAACCTCACCCAATGCGATGAAGGCGTGCATGATCCCCCATACCGTACCAAATAGGCCAATGTATGGACTAATAGAACCGACGGTAGCCAAGAAAGGCAAGTTAGTCTCTAGGTCATCAACTTCTCTTGCAACAGCTACGCGCATCGCACGACCTGTTCCTTCCATGATAAATGCGGGTGAATCTGCATTGGATTTACGCAGGCGAGCAAACTCGGTAAAGCCAGAATAAAAAATCTCTTCTGTGCCCGAAAGATTATCTTTTCTTTTTTTAACGTCTTGATAAAGAACCGCGAGATCCGTACCTGACCAGAATTTATCTTCAAATGATTCGCTGTCTTTGGAAGCTTGAGACAAAATTTTACTGCGCTTAATGATCATTGCCCAAGAAGCGACTGACATGCCAAGCAAAATCAACATAACTAATTGAACTAGAATACTGGCTTCTAGTATCAGTTCTACAAACGAAATATCAGCAGTCACTTTCTATTAACTCCAAAGCTATAGATTGAGGCATTGCTTTTGGCCTCATTTTCACATTATCGATACATGCTACCTTAACCGTCGCTTTACACAATGTCTTCCCGTCGAGATTTACGATCTCTTGACAGAAGGTCATTGATGCTTTTTTCTTTACTGCGATGGTGGTAACCACATTGAGTTGCTCATCAAGGCGGGCGCCCTGCAAAAAGTCGATATCCATATGTCGCACGACAAACCCGATATTCTCTTCAAGTAAGCGGTGTTGTGAGACCCCAATACTTCGAAGCATTTCGGTTCGTGCACGTTCAAAATATTTCAGATAATTAGAATGGTATACCACTCCCCCAGCGTCTGTGTCTTCGTAATAGACCGTGACTGGCCAGCTAAAAACTGAGGCACTTGGATGCAAAGTAATACCCATTATCAATTAAATATTGGATGTACTATAACGCAAGTTATCACTATTAGTACAAGTGCTATCAATGGTTTTGCTCCCTTTCAGATAAAAAATTAGCGCTGCCTCAAAGAGGTAGCGCTAACTTGGATGTTATTTCATCATTTAGTAGCAAAAATTGTATCGACTTATGTCTCATCATTACAAATGAAACCAAGCGGTCTCTCTGTTATTCGCTATCTTTATCCATCATTTCTGAATGCTCTAACCAAAGAGCGTTAATGATGCCAAATGCACAGGCAAGTAAAATGCCTAAAATCCATGCAAAATACCACATGCGTTACGCTCCTTAATAAAGTGAGTTTTTGTTATCTTCGATAAACTGGTTATTGATACGGCCAAACATTTTGTAGTACGTCCACGTTGTGTAGGCCAAGATAACAGGTACCATAACAAATGCGACGGCTGTCATTAAGTTAAGAGTCAGCTCACTCGACGTTGCATCCCACATCGTTAAACTGTGGTTTGGAAGCAAATCTGAAGGCATCACAAACGGGAACATGGCAAAGCCAGCCGTCAGAATAATACCCGTATTCGCTAAACTGGAAGACAGAAATGCAAAGCCAGCTCGGTCAATTTTAGCAAACAACACCGCTAACAGGGCACCAACGATACCCGTTATTGGCGCTAACCACATGGCTGGATACGCATAAAAGTTGCTCATCCAAGCGCCCGCTTCTCGGATCACTTCTTTGTTTAGCGGGTTAGAAGGCGCATTAGTATCGATAATACTTGTCACTACGTAGCCTTCGATATTCTGAATCCAAACTCCTGCCGCCACAAACGTGACCACAACAACCAAACCCATGATTTGCGCAATAGAGCGAGCTCGTGAATGCACTTCATCGGTAGTCTTCATTTGCAGCCAGGTCATTCCTTGCAGCAAGATCATAGACAAGCTAACAAGACCACATAGCAATGCAAATGGGTTAAGCAAGCCAAAAAACGAACCGTGGTAGGTCACCATCATAAAATCGTTGAACTCAAAGGGAACACCTTGTAGAAGGTTACCAAAAGCAACACCAAATATGATCGGTGGCACAAATCCGCTGATCGAAATACCGATATCCCATGATTTGCGCCACTTTGGATCTTCAATTTTTGAACGGTAATCCAAACCGAGTGGTCGCAACCACAACGCTGCCAGCGTCACCATCATCGCAAGGTAAAAC
>NZ_JBNGCJ010000691.1:0-386 GCF_049974785.1 Vibrio genomosp. F10 str. 9ZD137 | reverse complement strand
CTCTTCCGATCTTTCTGTAATACGTTTATCGGTGATTAATGCGTTGATTAAGCTGGTCAACGCTCAAGTCTACCCTTGTGTTCCTCAAAAAGGCTCTGTCGGTGCATCGGGCGACTTGGCTCCTTTAGCGCACATGAGCACAATATTGCTCGGTGAAGGTGAAGCAAGGCACAATGGTAAAATTATTTCCGGTCTTGAAGCCTTAGCCATTGCAGGTATCACACCGATTACCCTAGCGCCTAAAGAAGGTCTCGCTCTTTTAAACGGCACACAGGCTTCTACCGCATTCGCTCTCGAAGGTTTGTTTGTGGCAGAAGATCTGTTTGCTTCAGCAACCGTATGCGGAGCCATGACTGTCGAAGCCGCTTTAGGAAGCAGACGCCCCT
>NZ_JBNGCJ010000690.1:0-1222 GCF_049974785.1 Vibrio genomosp. F10 str. 9ZD137 | reverse complement strand
GGCTAACGGCTAACGGCTAACGGCAATGAGAATACAACGCTGATAATGGCGTTATTGATCTCGCGTAAACCACCAACAGATCAAAGAGCCGCCCGTCACCATCGCAACGCCTTGCCAAAAGGTTGAAGTTAAACTGACACTTAATATATAAGATGAAATCAATGTGGCCAGAACGGGGGTAAAGTAAGACAGTGAAGCGAGTAACACCATGTTGCCTTTGATGATCGCAATATTCCACAATGCATACCCACCTCCCATCACCACACCAGTAAGAAGCAGATATAATGTAGGTGCAACATCAAAACTCATACCTTGCTCATCACTGATAGAGTATTTAATCCATAACGTCACTGCGGTCAAAATGAAGAAAACAACAATGGCATTTTGTCCATTGGCTAACCGTTTTGTCACATTGCAATAAATCGCCCAAATAAACGCACCAACAAACGCCATACTGTACGTTGCTGGATTGGTTGCGACATTCGAAACTAGCTGAGCGACCGTTAACTCTCCGTCACCAATCACCGCCCAAACGACACCAAACAACGCAATAAAAATTCCAGGATACACCAAACTATGAGTCGGTTTTTTGCTGACAACCACCGCGAGTAAGACGGTCAAAGCAGGCCAAAGGTAATTGATGACGGCCATTTCAAGTGCTTGGTGGCGATCGTTGGCCATGCCTAACGCTAACGCTAAACAGATTTCATAACTGACAAATAGAATCGAGCCGACAAATAAGTAACGCCGGGAAAACTGCCCTATTTTGGGCAGACCCATCGTGAGTATTAAAAATGCCGATGCGATCGTATAAATAAGCGCAGCGCCACCAATAGGACCAAAATGCTCCGTGACGGTTCGAGCCAATCCAATCAAAGCGCTCCACAGCAATATTGCAGCAACACCAGACAATGTATATTTATGATTCATTGAGTATTTTCACCTCAAATTGTACTTTTCTAATGCGAGCACCATACCATGTTTACCTGATGTTCAAAGTAAATTAACAAAACGGTTTAAGCCAAGTGATGTTTCATTAAGAATAATTAATGAATACAAAACGCTACGTTAATCCTGTTTCACTTAATCTACTCAAGTTAACCACAATAAAGAGGATGTTAAGGTGAACATACTAGGATATTTACAAAAAGTCGGTAAAGCACTCATGGTGCCTATTGCCGTCCTGCCGGCCGGGGGCTTAATGCTCGGTTTAGGCTACGCA
>NZ_JBNGCJ010000689.1:0-1560 GCF_049974785.1 Vibrio genomosp. F10 str. 9ZD137 | reverse complement strand
GGCCGTCGAGTCAAAATGAAATACGCGCACGCTGGTGGATACAACCCACCGATTGTTGTTATTCATGGTAACCAAGTTAAAGAGCTGCCGGCTTCATACAAACGTTATTTGATGAATTACTACCGCAAGTCTCTGGAAATAATGGGTACACCTATTCGTATTCAATTCCAAAGCAGTGACAACCCATTTGAGGGTAAGAGCAACAAAGTCACTATTTCTCAAGAGCGCAAGCGTAAGCGCTTGATGACCATGATGAAAGGTCGCAAAAAATAATGAAAAGCCCAAGCATCAACGCTTGGGCTTTTTTCTATTAATAAAGCTTAGGTCTAGCCTGATAACTAGACCTTTGTTCGTTATCTGAAGTCCATCGAGCTCTACTGTTAGTTACCGTGTTCGGTATTACCACATCCCAAGTTATTTCCACTATGCTCTGCCGATAAAGAAAAAGACCGGTATAACGATAAGAGAAAAAACAAAACCAATTTTCCACCAGTTTTGCAAGCTCAGTAAGCCTGCGCCAAACAATATCGGCGCGGGTCTAGAAGAGTAGTGTGCGGTCGACATATAAAGATTACTGAACATACCTAGGGCGATCGTTGCCAGCATAGGGGGAGCACCAGCAGCAATCGCAAGGAAGGCTGAATACATAGCACTCGCCATCATAACTAGCACTGCAAACCAAGTAATTGTGTGCCGTGCTTCTTTTTCTTGCAGTACTGCATCCCAAGTGATTATGCATGTAAACAACAAAAAGACTGACTCCCTCTGTGTAGTAACCGTTGAGCAGGGAGACCTCGAAGCATTTTTGGCTCATGGGAAAGTGGGTTGACCAACACGAATCTATCGTCGGTCATAGTGAAGTTAAAGTGCTATCTTTTGAGTCTTTTTCATCGAAAATATGCCAGTATTGAGTTGAAATACAACGCCCTGTATCTCTTGATGGATCTTTTTATATAAATCTAAAATGGGTGAGAGTGTAGATAATTTTTGGTTTTATATTTTATTTAAAATTCAAATGCAGAACATGTAACTTATGCTTTCGGTGTGTGGTTATATAAATGTTCTTAATCAGGCAGATCGCTGATCACGATGGATAAAGCAGATGATCTTATAGAGATCATTTGACATCAAAATGATCTCTATTAAGAGGGTGTTCTACTACTTTGGCACAAAGGTGGTGGCATTTTATATGCTTAGTGAGGCAATCAGACGGAAGTGATGTAGATCATGGTATATTCATCTACGTTCAATATGATCAAATATTACGATTAAAAGATAGGTTAAAAACATGAGCAACAATAACTGCCCAAAGTGCACCACAGAGTTAGAGTGGGATGGTGCGTATTTATGCGCTCCTTGCGGTGAACATTACAAAAAGCTGGGATATTGTCCTGAATGTGATAAAGAGTTGGAAAAGCTGCAAGCCTGTGGTTCTGCGAGCTACTTTTGTAACTCGTGTAATGAATTAAAGTCTAAATCACGAGTGAAAATCGTGTTTGAAGTGATAAAACCATTATAGTTTTAGAGATTATAGTTTTAGAGATTAGAGATTAGAGATTA
>NZ_JBNGCJ010000688.1:0-19489 GCF_049974785.1 Vibrio genomosp. F10 str. 9ZD137 | reverse complement strand
ATTGGCAGCAGCTGTTTAAACGTTGTGGGCGTAAAGTCGGACGTTAATTCTAACCTCAATAAGTCTTAGCTTTTAGTGCTCTTTTTAGCAGAAGTACCTTTCTTAGCATACGTACCTGTCTTGGCATACGTACCTTTGTTGGTATGAGACTTCGCACCACCGCCTTTACGACGTTTAAAAGCCGGTCTTTCGACTTTAGGAAGATGACGCAGAGACTCAGGAACTTTGCCTGTTTTTACCTTGCCCATCAAACCATCAATCTTGCTTTCTAGCGCTTGCATGAAAGGTTGATACGCTTGATTTCGTTCTGCCATGCCTTGCAACTGGTGCTCCCAGTGTGCCGTCATGTCTGGGAAGGTCGAATCCTCAGGTAAGGCATGAATCAAGCCTCTGCCCGCAGGGCTACTGTGAATACTTTTTCCTTGTCGCGTTAGCAGGTGTCTTTTGAATAGAGTATCTAAAATGCCTGCACGGGTTGCTTCTGTGCCAAGGCCATCGGTTTCTTTCAAAATAGCTTTAAGATCTTTATTTGCCACAAAGCGGGCAATACCTGTCATCGCTTGTAATAACGTCGCTTCGGTAAAGTGTTTTGGTGGCTCAGTTTTCTTATCGCCAATAATACCTTCACGACAAGTCAGCACAGTTCCTTTATCCAATGGAGGAACCGTATCTGTGCCGTCGCCTTTCTCTTCGGTGTCCGTTTTCCCCATCAACACTTTCCAGCCGGGGTTGATAAGCTGACGCCCTTTTGCGATGAACACGCCACCAGCGATATCAAAAACTAACTTGGCATCGGCAAAAATAGCAGGTGGATAAAACTGCATTAGGTACTGGCGAGCAATCTGCTGATATATTTTCATCTCATTGGCGGAAAGGCCATTCACCGATGACTTCTTCGGCGTAGGAATAATCGCATGGTGAGCATCGACCTTGCTGTCGTTCCATGCTTTGGATTTAAGGGAAAGATCCGCCCCTCGAGCACCACCTTGCAGCTCTTTCGCATTGTTAGCGATAGCATCCACGACCGACTCTCGTTGTGAGTAGTGATCTTTAGGTAAATAGCGGCTATCAGAACGCGGGTAAGTGATGAGTTTGTGTTTCTCGTACAACGATTGACACGTATCTAACACCTGTTGAGCACTCATACCAAAACGCTTAGACGCATCAATTTGTAACGCTGACAGAGAATAGGGCAATGGCGCAGCTTGTTTGCTTTGCTTTTGCTCTGACTCTATCACTGTCGCAGGCTGATTCGTAATTCGGTTAGCCACGTTTTCAACCAACTTTCTGTTGAGCACTCGGCCTTCTTCGTCTTGCCACGGTTTACATGCTTCACTGGGTTTCCAACGGGCTCGAATATCAAAGCTATGGTCGTTATTTTGGTAAGGGATCAAAGCATGCAACGTGAAGTAATCTTTAGGAATGAAATTTTCGATCTCTTCATCACGCCTCACCACCAAGCCGAGTACGGGTGTCTGCACTCGCCCTACTGACAAGACGCCTTGGTAACCAGCTTTTTGACCGAGTAAGGTGTATGCGCGGGTCATGTTCATGCCATACAGCCAGTCGGCTCTAGAACGCGCTAACGCCGAAATTGAAAGTGGAATAAAATCACGGTTGCTGCGCATTTGAGAAAGTGCACGCTTTACGGCAGGTAAGTTCAAGTCGCTGATCAACAATCTGTCCATCGACTCTTTTTTAGCCTTGGAAACCTTGCAGTAATCAATCACTTCATCAACCAGCAGCTGTCCTTCTCTATCCGGGTCGCCCGCATGAACAATTTGTGTAGCGCCTTTCAAGAGCTTTCGGATCACCGTAAGCTGTTTACTTGATGTCTTACGAGGTCTTAGCTGCCACTGTTCTGGCACGATAGGAAGATCGACGAGATTCCATTTCTTGTAACGGTCGTCATAAGCGTCTGGCTCAACCTGCTCTAATAAGTGTCCAATGCACCAAGTCACCACATCCCCGTTACCACACTTAATGAACCCTTGGTCCTTCTTCTGTGGATTAGGCAATGCCGCTGCAATCGCGCGACCAAGACTGGGCTTTTCAGCAATAAAGAGACGAGACATAAAATCACAACGATAAAAACAATTAGGGCCACATTATGAAATGTGGCCCTAATAATTCAAGTGTTAATGTACATTTGTACAGTATTATTCAGCATCGCCTTGTGCGTTGGCCATCGCTTCTTTAACCAGAGGCTGTAATTCACCCTTTTGGAACATCTCAATGATGATGTCACAACCGCCGATAAGCTCGCCATTAATCCAAAGTTGTGGGAATGTAGGCCATTGCGCGTACGCTGGCAGTTCTGCACGAATATCTGGGTTTTGCAAAATATCTACATAAGCAAACTTTTCTCCACAGCCCATTAGAGCCTGTGAAGCTTGAGAAGAGAACCCACAGCTCGGTAGCTTTGGCGATCCTTTCATGTATAAAAGAATCGTGTTCTCTGCGATTTGCTGTTTGATTTTATCGATAGTTTCCATTGCTTCCTCTGTTTCTAATTCCAGCGTTTAAGCCGTTATTCTAAAGCATTGCAAAAGAATAAAAAGCTCTCAAATAGTAAGGTTATTATTTTGTTCTCATTTTGCTGTAAATTTCTTAAGAAAATGAGCACCAACTCTTTTAATAAAGTAAAAACTTGCTAAACTATATCTCAGTCAGTCTAATCGACGCAATTACAATAATATTGGACGCAACAAAAAAGAGTTCGCTCTTTGACCTCACTGGAGAATTAAGCAATGTCATTTGAATTACCAGCATTACCTTACGCAAAAGATGCACTAGCACCATACATCTCAGAAGAAACATTAGATTTCCACCACGGTAAGCACCATAACACGTACGTTGTTAAGCTAAACGGTCTTATCCCAGGCACTGAGTTTGAAGGCAAAACGCTTGAAGAAATCATCAAGACTTCAACAGGTGGCGTATTCAACAACGCAGCACAAATCTGGAACCACACATTCTACTGGCACTGTCTAGCACCAAAAGCAGGCGGCGAACCAACTGGCGTAGTTGCTGACGCGATCAACGCAGCATTCGGTTCATTTGAAGAGTTCAAAGCTAAGTTCACAGATTCAGCAATCAATAACTTTGGTTCTTCTTGGACATGGTTAGTGAAAAAAGCAGATGGCTCTCTAGACATTGTTAACACGTCTAATGCAGCAACGCCGCTAACAGACGAAGGGGTAACACCACTTCTAACTGTTGACCTTTGGGAACACGCTTACTACATCGATTTCCGTAATGTTCGTCCTGACTACATGGCTGCATTCTGGAATCTAGTAAACTGGGAATTTGTAGCAGAAAACCTAGCGAAGTAATTTAGTCAACTTCCCCTATATAATTTAGTCATATTCAAAGCCTGCATTCGTGCAGGCTTTTTCTTTATATCGTTTAGATAATAGTCAACCAACCCCGCCCTCTAGCATTAGGCGCATCTCGATAGTAGATAAATCTAAAGTTATCCAAGGACTTGCCGTTAAAAGTGAATTCAACGGGGAGTATTATGCAAGTTCATACGTTAGACAAAGCAGGAATTATCAACGAGCTACAATTTGGCTCGGGGATTAACCACGCCGTCCATGCTGGTAGGCGCGCAGATTTTGCGCTGATTCTTTCGATGTTCTCAGATGATGTCCGAGACAACACGCCCGTTGAAAAAATTGATACGCCTGAAATCACCGATCAAACTCTGCGTAAAAGGTTTGAGTTGCAACCACTGCAGCAACTTCGTTCAGATCAACATTCGTATGACGTCTCAGCGGCTCAGGCCAATGCGTTTCATTACGGTGGAATGGCCAGTGCAAAATTGAATCATTATCTGACGCCAGAAGTTCTCGCATATTTACCTGAAGATACTCATGACCTTCCTGAAGAGGTGTATCACAATCTATCGGGGCACCATCGACGACAACTTACTGAAAATAAAAATAAAACGCTTATTCCAATTGATCTCTATAACCAGTTGGTAGTGGCACAGCGTAGCTTTCAGATACAAGCCCAAGCATAGTTTCCAATCTCAAAACTAAGACCCATTCTACAAATGAATGGGTTAGTGTGACGTTATACTAATTTTAACAATTAAACCTCATCGCCTACTGCTTATTTGATGTTATTCACACTTAAGCCATTACTAATGAACCATGCTATGTGAACAAAAAAATCCCACCAATAAAAATAGACAAAGGGTATTGTCGTTCATGGATATTAAAAGCGCTGTCATTTTGATCACATCCGCGGGTTCGCCGCTAGGGGGAACGCTCGCCACTCATTTTTCTTCGCTGGGAGCAAAGTTAGTGTTGTGCGACCAAAACATCCACACCCTTAAAGAGGCCCACACACGTTGCAAAGCCATATCCGACGACGTTTACTCGTTTAAAGTAGAAAATTACTCTCTTCATTCCATTCATCAACTGTTTGATTTTGTTGATGAAAAGTTTCATCGCTCACCGGATGTTTTAGTCAACAACTGGCCAAATGCCCCACTTCCAGGGCTGACGAGCAATCAATCTGCAGAACAGTTTTCTGACCAATTGAGCACCCTTGCATCCACTCTGTTTGGGTTTGGTCAAGCAAGCGCTGAACGCATGTGCCTTGAAAAAAAGCATGGTGTGATCGTTAATGTCATCTCTGTAGATGAAAGCAAAGACTTTAAAGGCTTTGAGAATGCATCGTCGATAGTGACGGGCTTTACTCAAAGTTGGGCAAAAGAACTCACGCCTTTTAATATTCGAGTCGGCGGTGTCGTCCCTGTGTTGAGTCACTCTTCCAAAAAAAGTGATTACCATTGGCTGCAGATACAAGATGAGCTGATTAGAAATACCGAGTATATTGTGGCAAATGACTACTTTAGCGGACGTATAATGTCCGCAGAAGCAACGTAGTTGACACCACATAGAGCTGAACGATTCACGCTGGTAGCCTAACGTTTATCGCGTTTGAAAATGTTGTTCCAGAATTTTTTCAGCAGCATCTTCTATCAAATCTAACACCAGTTCGAAGCCTTTATCTCCGCCATAATAAGGATCAGGTATCTCGTCGTACTCAGACTCACTATGACTTAAGAATAGTGAAAGCTTATGCTGATGTTCTGAAGGGCAAATATCATAAAGGTCAGCCAGATTTGCTTTATCGGCGGCTAAAATAAGATCAAAGTCCGTGAAGTCATTCTCCCTTACTTTTCTCGCGGTGATTCCGTCAAAACAATAACCTCTCATCTCACCCGCTTGTTGTGACCTCGAATCTGGTGCATTACCTTGGTGGAAACCTAAAGTGCCAGCGGAATCCACCGTGATGTCTATGCCTTTTTCTTTGGCTTTGGCCTTCAAAACAGACTCACCCGTTGGTGAACGGCAAATATTGCCCATGCATACCACTAGAATGGAAGGTTTTTCTTTATTATTCATAATCTTAAATCTACCTCTATGTTCGATAATTGCTGAGTAACCATTAACTTATTGAAATAATTTGATAATAGCCAGTCTGACATCCATTTTTATTTTAAAATCGACCAACAAAACGGAGATAAACGCACAGTCACCTACGTTTTCTGGATGATACGTTCTCTGGATGAATGGAGGCGGATAGGGTTACTCGTCATAAATGGTTACAATTATGCTCTATCAAAGCAACCTGTTCTTTGGCTAAAATTTACACAACCAAGGAGATATGTATGAAACGATTTAAGAACATACTTTTCGCCACCCAAGGATTGCCAGGACACAGTGATGCACTGGTACAAACGGTTAGAATGGCCGCCAACAAAGATGTCTCCGTTTCCGGCCTTATTGCCTTTCCTTACTTCCCTAACGACTTACTTCAGTACCAACAGAGTTACGAGCAATCTCTTCATGACTCTCTAAAGCAGAGTGTAAAGAACTTTCGTATTGAGCATGATATCTCTAAAGAACAAGTGCCGTTTCCCTTAATGGTCAAAAGCAGTGAACAACCCGCGGTTTGTATCATTAAAAAGGCCATCGAAAATAACCATGATCTGATCATTAAAGAAGCTGAACCATTGAATGAAGGCTCCGACGGTTTTAAGGCCATCGACATGACCTTATTGCGTAAATGCCCATGTCCTATCTGGTTACACCGCCCTGTTACTAAACAAAGAAGCAAACGTCGTATTGCGGTCGCCGTTGACCCAATGGCATCCAGCGAAGGGCACCATGCGCTTTCATTGCAACTCTTGGAATTGTCCCGCTCCATTGCCGACACCTACGACAGTCGTCTGCATATTATTTCTTGTTGGGAACACTACTTGGAAAATTACCCAGACAGCCACGGCTGGATTCAAGTCGATGAAACTCAGCTTGCCGATCAAGTATCAAAAGCAAAAGTAGAGCATGAACAAGCGTTGCAAAAATTAATTGAAGAATCTGGAATTTCCGGTGAAATTGTCGTTCACCACCTTCACGGAAAACCAGACAACATGATTCCCGATTTCGTCAATGAAGCAGAAATCGATCTCCTAGCCATGGGGACATTGGCACGAACAGGGATCTCAGGCTTCGTTATTGGTAATACAGCGGAAAACATACTTCAATCCATAAACTGTTCTTTATTGGCAATGAAACCACAAGGCTTTGTTTCTCCAATCACATTGTCGTAATGACGTCTTTCACTTTCAAAGTAAACCCTTAAGCCAGTATCACTTGGATTGAGGGTTGCTCACTGTTTTTAATTTCTCTCAATCATTTCCTAATCGCAGGTTCTGGAGGCTACTAACTTCGGTTATGATAGTCAGCATGAATTGTATAAAAAGGACTTATCATGTCAGTTAATGACAGCAAAGAATCTCGCCATAAAGCTCGCCAACAAAAAGTAAAAGAAAAAGTGGATGAAAGAGTCGCGGCCGCACAAGAAGAAAAAGGCTTGCTGCTCGTGATTACCGGTAATGGAAAAGGTAAATCCACTTCGGGCTTTGGCACTATCGCGCGTGCAGTAGGCCATGGACAGCAATGTGCCGTTGCTCAATTTATCAAAGGTACATGGGACAACGGAGAGAAGAACCTTCTTGAAAAGTTAGGCGTAGAATTCCAAGTCATGGCGACCGGCTTCACTTGGGAAACGCAAGATAAGACGGCGGATACAGAAGCGGCGCAAAAAGTGTGGCAAGAGTGTAAACGCATGCTAAAAGATGACACCATCGACGTGATTCTATTTGATGAGCTGACCTATATGGTTAGCTACAGCTATATAGAGTTAGAAGAAGTCCTTGAAGCACTTAACAACCGTCCGGCTATGCAATCGGTCATCATCACAGGCCGAGGGGCGCATCGCAGCCTCATCGAGCTTGCTGACACCGTTTCTGAAGTGAAAAATGTGAAGCACGCGTTTGAGTCGGGAGTGAAAGCACTGAAAGGTGTTGATTGGTAAAAAACCAAACTCGAAGTCAATAAGCTGAAGGACTGCAATGGTGGTCCTTCTTCGTCAATGCATTTTCAAAAGCCAAAGTAACTCAGCGCAAACAATATTCACTAACATAGAGATACCAATTTAGGCTGTTTTGAGCTAAGCGGTTACTCGATATAAAATATGATCTTTAGTGTCTGAACACTCGTATTCTTATTTGAATCAAGCGGCATTATAACGATGAAAATCCGCATCAGTGATGTCACCCCATCTACACACAACACAAAGAGGTTTTATGCACACCGCATTCATTAGCATTGGCAGTAACATTAATCGGGAACACCACGTTACTGAAGCTCTGAATACTCTTGAACAGCACTTTTCTCCTCTTATTGTTTCGCCCGCTTATGACTGTGAACCTATCGGCTTTATAGGGGATAACTTTTTAAACTTAGTCGTCGAGATTCAATGTCAGTTAACGGTTAGTGAACTGGCTAACTTTCTTCGTCAAATCGAAGATAATAACGGCAGAATAAGAGAAGGGGACAAGTTTGCATCACGAACTCTCGACCTCGACATTCTCACCTATGACGACGAAATCGGGTGTATCGATGGCATTGAGCTTCCTAGAGGAGAGATCACTCAAAACGCCTTTGTATTGCAACCACTCGCTGACATAGCCGCCAACCATATCCACCCTATCACTCAACAAACCTACCAAGAGCTTTGGGACAACTATGATCAAAGCAGCCAGAAATTGGCAAGCATTCACTTCAAATGGCCTTAACATTACCGACCTTACTAAACTAGGGTCTGCGATCAACGACTTCAACGTAGACCGAAAGCAGTATACGCCAACAAAAACTCTCCCTTAGCAGAAGGTTTATGATCCTTTGTCCATTTCGCTTCGTAGTAATCTTTACTGTTAATCTTACTGTACAGCGATTGGAATATCCTATGAATCACAATGCGATCATCACCATTACCAACCTTAGGCTGCGTACTTTTATTGGCTTCAATGAGGAAGAAAAAAGCAAACAGCAAGATATTATTATCAATGCAGAGATTCACTATCCTGCTAACCACCTTTGCCTCACCGACGATGTCGACAACGCGTTAAACTACAAAAACATATGTAAAAGTATTATCTCGCATGTTGAATCTGGGCGCTTTCTACTCCTGGAAAAACTGACCAGTGACGTATTGGGGCTGTGTGTCGATCACCCTTGGGTTAGTTATGCGCAAGTGAAAATTGATAAGCCTCATGCCCTGCGATTTGCAGACTCTGTTTCATTGACCCTTACTTATCAAGCAGAATCAGGAGAAGTCCAATGATTACATTAGAAGCTCAAAAAGTCAGAGACACCCTGATTGCCAAAGGGTTAGAGACGCCATTGTTGCCAACTCAAATGACAGCTGATGAGAAATATAATCGAATCCGAGGTCTACTTACTGAGGTTGTGAGCACGTTAGGATTAGATTTAAATGATGATAGCTTGGCCGAAACCCCACATCGTATTGCAAAAATGTACGTTCATGAGATATTTTCCGGCTTAGATTACCAGAACTTTCCAAAAATTAGCGTTATAGAAAATAAAATGGCCGTCGATGAAATGGTCAACGTGTCCAACATCAATCTAACGTCAACATGCGAGCACCACTTTATTACCATTGATGGTTTAGCACAGGTCGCCTATATTCCATCGACTAAAATTATTGGCCTCTCAAAGATTAACCGAATTGTCCGTTTCTTCGCGCAGCGACCACAAGTTCAAGAGCGTTTGACACAACAAATTCTCGTCGCTATTCAGACCTTAACAGAAACCGAAGATGTAGCAGTGTCTATCAACGCCACCCATTACTGTGTGAAGTCTCGTGGAGTTATGGATACCAATTCAGAAACTTCGACCACCGCATTAGGGGGAATATTCAAAACGAACCCTCAAACCCGAGCGGAGTTTTTACGATGAACAACGCAATTTTGGTAACCGGAGTCGGAAAACGGCTCGGCTTTGCCCTAGCTCAACAGCTTCTGACGCAAGGGTTTCAAGTCATAGGGACTTACAGAACGGAATACAAAGAACTCGATACACTACGAGACTCAGGGGCCGACTTGCATCGGGTCGATTTTTACCAGCAAGATAGCTTAGATGGCTTCTTAGTCGATATCGCGCAGCAGTACACGACTCTTCGAGCTATCGTACACAATGCATCCGATTGGCTGCCAGACGATCATGTAGGGCCAAATAATCGCATCAATTCAGCCGATATCTTGCATAAGATGATGACCATTCATGTCTCTGTACCGTACCAGATAAACTTAGCGCTGAAAGGGTTGTTAAGTTACGACGATAGTTCTTCTGACATCATACATATTAGTGATTTTGTGGCTGAAAAAGGCAGTAAAAAACACATCGCCTATGCGGCGAGTAAAGCCGCATTAAATAACCTAACGCTGTCATTTTCGGCACTTCTCGCGCCCAATATCAAGGTGAATACTCTTTCACCAGCGCTGATTAAATTTAACCAGCACGATACTGAACAGTATAAGCAAAAAGCTCTGAAAAAAGCCCTCATCCCAGCGGAAGCGGGCTTTGAAGAGATCATTGATGGGGTGATGTTTATTTTATCGAGCCACTATATGACGGGAAGAAACCTACAACTGGATGGCGGTAGACACCTAAAATAACCACTTTATAAGGTGAACCTAGCACTGATGAAACATGGCGTACCGTATCACCTTAAATCATAGGAGAAGTCGACAAAGCCTAGCCGATATAAATATGAGTTATATGCCGCTCTACAGTCAAAAAAATAGGGGCGCACCTTGCGACCCTATTTCCCCTCAAGAAATGGTCTTCCTAAAAGACTATTTTCTTAACAAACCAATTTCTTAATAACTCTCTGAACAAACAACTCTCTTCAAAGACAATGGCTGTTTTACGCTTAGTTAAAGAAACCTTTTAAAACGCCTTTAATGGCATCCTTGGTTTTCTCATCACCAAGCTTATCACCGTATTTTTCTTCCAGTTTTTCAAGACCACGGTCCAGTTCTTTTTCTGCTTTTTGCTTCAACACATCGTCAAAAACCAGAGCAAACTTTGGTTGCACCCAAGAGCCTGTCACTTGAATCGGAATCGTCACATCTTTCAGGTCATCGATATTCTTACCACCCTGCCCTTGTAACGAACCAACGATAGAAGTACGTACCAGGAAGTTCACGGTTTCATCGATGTAATTGGCACTGCCTTCACCATGAATACGAAGCAATGGCGACTGCATAGACAGATTATTCGTTGTCACTATCCCTTTATTAAGCTTCAACGTCGCTTTCATGGCGCTGAAATCTGTTTTCTGAGGACCGGTTTGCTCTTCAACTTTTTCACCTTTTATCTTGGCGTAATTAACTCGAATCAACTGCGCAACGTTAATCCCATTCACCGCACCATCTTCAAAGTTGATATTAATCGTACCCACTAAGTTTTTCTTAATACCGGTTTCAGTCAAGCTCTTACCTTTAACGTCAACATCGATATTTCCGGTACCTTCTAGCATTTCGTTTTGAGCAACATCTCTAAGCAAAGGCAACACTTTTACGCCTTTAATACGTTTCTTCGCTGTATACGTTGCTGGTGACTGACGTGCATCTAATTTTGCATTGGCTGAAATGGAACCGCTGTACAATTTCGAGCTAAATGATGTCAGTTCAGCGATTCCACGATTAACAGAAAATTGCGCCGAGACATCTTGCATTCTTGCGTTATTGGCTTTGAACTTATCAATAACAATCGACCCTTTCACATCTAACGTGTTCAATGCCGTTAGGTCAGGTTCCACTTCCACCGTTTGCTCACTCGGTTTGGTTGGGGAAGTCTTCGCAGCCTGACCGCCACTTTCAGTTTTGTTTGATGAGGTTGTGGTATCACTTCCCTTTTGAGTACTCGCTTGTGCGCTACCTAAGCCTAAGAACTCATCCAGATCGATGTTCGGACTATGAAGATTGAATCGAACCTTAGGAATATCAAGCAATGTAATATTCGCTTCACCATCCAGTTCGATAGCATTTGCGGTTAACTTTTCAAGAATAAATTGAAGATGGCTTTTGGTTAAATCAAAACTTAAGTCCGACGCCATATCCACTTTCATAGGTGACTGAGGTAAGGAATCCCCGATGAACGTGGCATCCAGAGTTAACTGATTGAGAAGAACCTTAGATATCGCACTGTCGATGTTTAACTGAGCAGAGCCTTTCATGTCGAGTTCAAGACCCGCAGCATTACCCGCTATAACATAAGTTAGGTTATTTACTTTGTCGAACTCAAAGGTATCCAAGCCAATTTTGGCAGAATCAATGCTATTTTGTGGATCACTGAAGCTTGCTTCTAAATCGATATTCTTAAGCGCATAGTGAGAAAAATCAGACGCCAGCTTGAACTCCGCTTGGCCTTTTGCTGCAAACTTTTGTTGGTTATTTTGACCTTTGGCTGCAAAGGTAGCAACCGTCCAGTTATCGAACTCAAACTGCGATAACCCCAGGGAAACATCGTACAGCTTAGTTAGTGAGCCCGCCTGGTGATCTTGGATTTCCAACACCGCGTTCGACACGGTCACACCCGCTAGGTTGATCGTCCACTGAGCGGATGCATCGGAAATCGAGCCTGACGAAGTAGATTCACTTGAACCAGTCTGGGCTTCTGTAGGTGGCGTTTCTGCTGTTTGATTTACTGTGGGTTCGCTTGGCACTTGAGTCAATGCATCAATATTGCGCTCACCCGACTTTAACGTTTCAAGATAAAACTCGGCACCGTCAAGTGTGATATTGCCTATCTCTAATTGCTGACTAAACAGTGGCATGACGGATACATCAATACCAATTGATTCCACTTTGAACAAGTTTGGCTGGCTAAAACCCTTCGGATTTCTTAATTCTGTCTTACCCAGTTCAAAACCAATTGAAGGAAAAAACTGCCAACTTATGTCCCCTTCAATCACTAAATCTAACCCAGTCTGTTGCTTTGCTTGATCGATGATCAAAGGTTTGAATTGATTCGGATTAACGAGAAAAATGAGTGCAGCGACCGCTATAAAAACAGCGAACAGAGGGATGGCAATGAATAAAAACAGTTTTTTCATTAGCTTTTTCCTTGCTTGAGGTAATTCCTTTCATCATTGTCTAGGAATTAAAAAAAAGAAAGTGGCACCTAAAGTGCCACTTCTTATCATAAAAATAAAGACTCATCGGCAACTAAACCTAAGAATCCAATCTTTTTACATTTCAACCCATTAAGCTTTCAGGTTTTATGCTTTTAATAACTTAGCAATGTGTGCTTTTAATACATCAATAGCAATTCGGTTCTTACCACCGCGCGGAACAATGATGTCGGCGTACTGCTTAGACGGCTCGATAAACTGCATGAACATAGGACGAACCGTCTCTTGGTATTGAGTTAATACCGATTCCATTGAACGATCTCGTTCTTCTACATCACGTTTTACGCGTCGAAGTAAACAAATATCTAACGGAGTATCCATAAACACCGTTGCGTGCATTAATTTACGCAACCTAGGATCGGTTAACAGCAAAATACCTTCTAATATAATCACTTTTTTTGGTGTGAGTGTTCTTGAGTTAGGTAGACGTGTATGTTCGGTATAACTGTATTCAGGGACTTCGACTTCTTGACCTTTGATCAACTTCTCTAGGTGTTCGCAAAGCAAGTCATGATCTAACGCTTTAGGATGATCGTAATTGGTTTTTACCCGTTCTTCCATGCTAAGGTGAGTTTGATCGTTGTAGTAACAGTCTTCCGTGATAACGCCGATTTGGTTATCGCCCACTTTTGCTCGCAGCTCTTTATAGATAGTACTTGCGATAAGGCTTTTACCAGAAGCCGATGCGCCAGCAATTCCGACGATGACACATTGATTATTCTCAGACATTTTTTACACCCAGTGATGGTTTGGAGAAACAAATAAACGGGCCGATTATAGGGAGTTCATTCTTTAGATTCTAGTCGCGAACCGAGTTTAATGTCAGCTTTTGCCTAAATAGAATAACAAACCATCATGCAATCGATTACTTGATATATGTAGCCTGCTTTTTACTCGTCAATGAGTTGAAAACTGATCACGTCTGGCTTAGGTTTCCCTTGCCAATATAAGCAACTGCACACACGTTCTGCTAAATCTAGATAACGTTTTTTGTGCTCACTATCGACATTGGACGCCACAGTAGGCACACCTCGGTCTATATCTTCCCTAACTTGGATATGCAATGGGATTTGAGCAAGCAAAGACAACCCATATTCAGCGGATAAGCTTTGCGCCCCACCAGCACCGAAAATATGCTCTTTTTCGCCACAATGGCTGCAAATGTGGTAACTCATATTTTCAACTAAGCCGATCACAGGAACGTCAACTTTTCTAAACATGGCCGCGCCTTTTCGTGCATCCGCCAAAGCAAGATCTTGTGGTGTGGTGACAATAACCGCCCCAGTAACCGGAATTTGCTGAGATAATGTGAGCTGAATATCACCTGTTCCCGGTGGCATATCGATCACCAAGTAATCGAGATCAGGCCATTCCGTCTCATTCACCAATTGGGCTAACGCTTTCGATGCCATTGGCCCTCGCCAGATCGCTGCTTCATTTTTATCGACTAAATAACCAATAGAATGGGTGTAAATGCCATGCGCTTCGATCGGTTGCATCCACTTGTTATCTCTAACCTGTGGTTTTGCGTCCTCTTGACCTATCATCATTGGTACTGATGGGCCATAGATATCCGCATCCAGCAAACCGACTCTAGCCCCAGATTGTGCAATGGCCAGCGCCAAGTTAACCGCGGTTGTGGACTTGCCGACCCCTCCTTTAGCCGATGTAACGGCAATGACGTTTTTTACCCCTTTGATCGGTTGAGAAGCTTGAGTATGAAGCGCCTTGACACTGGTCGTTACTGAAAACTGGAATGAGGACACTTTTTGAGACGCCTGAGCAGAGGTTATCCAGTTCTCCAAACTTTGCACAAGCTCATTGGCAGCAAAGGGAACTTCGATCTGGAAAACACCGGTCGGCAGAATCGTAACTATTCCTGCTTGATTCGCCCAACCTTCGATGAGACTAGGGTGAGAAAATTCATTGAGCCACAGGCAAAAATCCTGTTTAGATTGAAACTGATGCATACGTTCTCCTTTTTCATCATCCTAACACTCGCTTGCTTCTGACTGAACCCCAAAAAATTTGGGGGAATAGCCCATGTCACATCTTGGCGTTAACCGCGTCATGCGGTAGTATTAGCCATCATTTTACACCTATCAATGAAAGCGAATAATTAAGTATGGCAACTGAACCAAGAAACTCTTCTGCTAGGAAACTACTGGTAACTTGTGCCCTTCCGTACGCTAACGGTTCAATCCACCTTGGGCATATGCTTGAGCATATCCAAGCGGATATTTGGGTTCGTTATCAGCGTCTACGCGGCAACACTGTAAACTTCATCTGCGCGGACGATGCTCACGGCACACCGATCATGCTTAAAGCACAACAGATGGGTATTACACCAGAAGAGATGATTGCGGCAGTTAGCGAAGAACATCAAAAAGACTTCGCCGGTTTTGATATCAGTTTTGATAACTACCACAGCACGCACTCTGAAGAGAATCGCGAACTGGCCTCGCATATCTATCTTGAACTGAAAAAGAACGGTTTTATTTCTAGCCGCACTATCTCTCAACTGTTCGACCCAGAAAAAGAGATGTTCTTGCCAGACCGTTTTGTAAAAGGCACTTGCCCTAAGTGTAAGTCTGAAGACCAATATGGCGATAACTGCGATAACTGTGGCGAGACATACAGCCCAACTGAACTGATTAATCCTAAATCAGCAGTATCAGGCGCAACGCCAGTGATGAAAGATTCAGAGCACTTTTTCTTCGATCTTCCTCAATTTGAAAGCATGCTAAAAGAGTGGACTCGTTCTGGCTCGCTGCAAAACGAAACCGCCAACAAAATGCAGGAATGGTTTGAATCGGGTCTTCAGCAGTGGGATATCTCACGCGATGCCCCTTACTTCGGTTTTGAAATCCCAGGCGAAAAAGACAAGTTCTTCTACGTTTGGCTTGATGCACCGATTGGTTACATGGGTTCATTCAAAAACCTATGTGATAAGCGCGACGACCTCGATTTTGACGAATACTGGAAAAAAGACAGCTCGACAGAGCTTTACCACTTCATTGGTAAAGATATCGTTTATTTCCACAGCCTATTCTGGCCTGCAATGCTAGACGGGGCAGGTTTCCGTAAACCAAACAACGTATTTGTACACGGTTACGTTACGGTAAATGGTGCGAAGATGTCTAAATCGAAAGGCACATTCATCAAAGCAAGTACGTACCTAAATCACCTAGACCCTGAGTGCTTGCGTTACTACTACGCGGCGAAACTAAACAGCCGCATCGATGACCTTGATTTGAACCTTGAAGACTTCACTCAACGTGTAAACGCTGACGTAGTAAACAAGATTGTTAACCTAGCTTCTCGTAACGCGGGCTTCATTACTAAGCGTTTTGAAGGCAAGCTATCTACTGAATTTGCAGAGCCTGAGCTTTACAACGAATTTGCTGCAGCTGCTGAGCGTATCGGTGAGCTCTACGAAACGCGTGAGTTTAGCCGTGCTATCCGTGAGATCACCGCACTTGCTGACAAAGCTAACCAGTATATTGACGAAAAAGCCCCTTGGGTTTTAGCCAAAGAAGAAGGCAAAGAGCAAGAGCTTCAAGAAGTCTCTTCTGTTGGTATCAACCTTTTCCGCGTTCTAATGGCTTACCTAAAACCTGTCATGCCAGAACTAGCCGCTCGCACTGAAGCTTTCCTAAACGAAGAGCTAACATGGGAAGGTGTGGCTGCTCCGTTAACTGACCATGAAATTACGAAATTCAAGGCGCTGTTTAGCCGCATTGACTCTAAGAAAGTGGAAGCCATGGTTGAATCGTCAAAAGAAGATGCAGCCGCTGAAGCAGCAGCGAAAGAAAAAGCAGAAGCTGAAAAAGAGCAAGCAAGCCAAACGGAACTCGACAAAGATCCAATCGCCGACGAGATTGAGTTTGATGCGTTTGCAGCGGTTGATATGCGTATTGCTCGTATCATCTCTTGTGAAGAAGTGCCAAAAGCGAACAAGCTACTGAAGTTCCAACTGGACATCGGTGGTGAGACTCGCCAAGTATTCTCTGGCATCAAGTCAGCATACAAACCTGAAGAGCTAGAAGGCAAGCTCACCGTAATGGTCGCAAACCTAAAACCTCGTAAGATGAAGTTTGGTATGTCAGAAGGCATGATCCTAGCCGCGGGCCCTGGTGGTAGCGATCTGTGGATTCTTGAGCCACACGAAGGCGCACAGCCAGGTATGCGTGTCCTGTAATGACGACTGTCCGTCGCCATGACCGGACTTGACTTAACTGACTTGGCTGATTTGACAACATAATCAGATCGTTAGTTAGGTATGTAAGCAAGTCAATAAGCACATCAGAACGCTCATAGTCTTAGTACTGTGGGCGTTTTTTATATTCGACTTCTCCCTTATTTGGGCTCCCCTGCACCAACAATGCACACACCAACAGAATAAAATATATCTAAGATATTGTTTTTAATGAAATTTAAAAGTGGCATAGAACTTGGAATACTCACTTTAGGTATATCTCTAAAGGAGTCGTTATGCTTATTTTTATCACCATTATTTCATTCATTACTTTTGGCGTATTCGCCACATTACTCCACTCATCAAAACAGCGTGGATCCGCCTTCCAACGTAAATACCAACTCATCATCACATTAAGGCAGCTACTGATCTTATGCAGAAAATACCGCAGTGCTACGCATTCGGCATTGATCTACACTACTGATCCCAAGAATATTCTTGAACCACTTAACCAAGAGATTTTAAAGCAAACCAATCATTTGATTTCCATTGCCCATTTCAATAACAAACCGGATTACCGAATCCTACAAATGAGGCTGACTGGTCTCGGAAAAGATTGGCACGAAAGAACCGTCGCTCGAAACCAAGTAATCCACGGTGCAGCCATGAGGCATTGTATGTACTTGATGGATGAGATAGCGATGGCATGGCTTGCTGAATCAGGCAGAGAGGATTTGAGGCACCAATATCATGTAAAATGGCAGCAAGTCATCGACTCGATGGAAGCACTCACTCAGTTGAGAATATCGATACAAGACATGGATACACAAGCGGGGATTCTACGTACCCAATATCGTTGCACCGCCATGTGCCGAAAACTGAACCAACTGTCCATAATCAGCCCATATTCGATGGCTTCTCAAGCAAGTCACCGTGCCATACACCAATTGGAAGAGATGACCGACAATCCCAAATATCTGCTGTCAGCAGATCAGTTATATGCATTAACCAGTGAAATATCCGTGAGCATCACCAGCGTGTATGACCATATTTTGTCTGAACTAACAGAAGGTATCTATTTACCACTTCCCACATTAGGAGCGTCGCAGGAATGTCAGTAGATGGATAATAGTGCCATCAAATTCATTCCATAGCTGACACAAAAGTTATCCTAAGATGAAGTCAAGATCCCAATCAAACTCATGGTTGGGATCTTTATCTATTCGTAAGTCTGATGACGTTTTCTACTTTACGTTATCCGCGACCAAAGCGATGTTCTATGCCATTTTTAGTTTCTTTAAATGTTAGCCTCTTTAAAATAAAAAAAACCACCGATTTAGGATCGGTGGTTTTAGATGTATTACTGTAATGAAATATTATTTAGAGCATCTTACGTGCTGCTGCAACCACAACCTTAATAGAACGCGCTTCGGTTTCTTTTAGTGTGGCATGATCTGGAATTTCTTTTTGAGTACGGTTGATGATAACACCCGCGACACAACCTGCTTTTAGACCAGAGCTTGCACACATGGTCAGTAGTGTTGCAGATTCCATCTCAAAGTTCAGTACGCCCATATCTTGCCACTCTTGCATAGAGCCTTGGAAACGCTTCACTACGCGTCCAGAGAACGTATCATAACGCTCTTGTCCTGGGTAGAAAGTATCGCTTGAAGCAGTCACACCCATATGAACCGTCGCTCCGGATTCTTCAACAGCCGCTTTCATTGCCGTCGCGACATCAAAATCTGCAACCGCTGGGAACTCCATTGGTGCAAAGTGTAAGCTAGCACCGTCAAGGCGAACTGAGCCAGTCGATACAATCATGTCTCCAACATTCACATGCGGTTGAATCGCACCAGTAGTACCAACGCGCAAGAACGTACGTACACCAAGCTGTGCGAGCTCTTCGACTGCGATAGAGGTTGATGGGCCACCAATACCTGTTGAACAAACGACAACCGGTTTTCCATCTAACTCGGCACGATAAAGCGTATATTCGCGATGACTTGCTAGAAAGACTGGGTTGTCCATTTCTTCAGCAATTTTTTGTACACGCGCAGGGTCACCTGGGATGATAGCAAGTGTTGCACCATTTAAATCAGCTTCTGTAATACCTAAGTGGAAAACGGCTTGAGACATATGTCACTCCTTTTGCAGCTTGTTCAGCTATTCATTCAACGCATAACTACACTGTAGTTTAGTTGGTAAAGTTATTAAATTAATCACCCCGCAACTGTAACGAACCTAACCTCAACAAAGAGTGATCAATTTCACACCAAAAGATGATTGATCGTGTGATATTTCACAGAAAAACGGTTTGCATCACACTTTAATTTGTCTTTATTGCATTGATTGCACATAAAAATGCCCACTAATTAGAAAAGTGGGCATTCGTATTTCAAGGACAAAAACAACGTCAAGATGGCTGAGAATCTATCCTATTAGATGGCTTAAACTTTAGCAAACGCAATGCATTGAGTGTCACTAAAGCGGTTGCTCCGCTGTCGGCTAGCACCGCAACCCAAAGACCGGTAATGCCAAGTAAACTCGTCACCAAAAATATCGATTTTAAACCCAGCGCCAATATCACGTTTTGCCTAATATTATTTAGAGTTGCTCTGGATAACTCAATCATACTCGGCAACTCCACCAAACGATTATGAGTAATCGCAGCATCCGCCGTTTCTAAAGCAACATCGGTTCCTCCTC
>NZ_JBNGCJ010000687.1:0-522 GCF_049974785.1 Vibrio genomosp. F10 str. 9ZD137 | reverse complement strand
CAAGTGCTGCCCGAAGGGTTCGGCCAAAATACAGGTAAAGAACCAGTGACCTGTATCTGGCAAGCTTTGACAATGGTAAACTCGCCTTTCCAAACAGGGTATTTGGAATTCGTTGAGTGAATGTGAAAAAGCAGTCGTCACTTTGCTAACAATATCCGTTGCTAGCGATATCCATTGCTAGCGATATCCGTTGCTAGTAATGCCCTTTTACATTGCACCGCTAATCGAGTAATTGTGCAACAAATATGGCGCAGCGCCTTTAAACAGAATACCATGCACCGGATTAACGGTTGATCATGATGTGATCGTGTCAGCCTCTATCCATGCTATGATTATGCTACAACAACGAGTCTCGCAGAGGCCCATATGAAGTGGTGTCGTCACTGCTCAAAGTAAGACATTGAACCAACAGAGGATAGTGTGGCATACCTTTATCGTTGCCACTGGTGTATACCCCATGAAAACAGAAAGACTTAACGCTGAACTTCCTGCCGATTTCCAACGCGCAGGCGAACTGTTAAC
>NZ_JBNGCJ010000686.1:0-5486 GCF_049974785.1 Vibrio genomosp. F10 str. 9ZD137 | reverse complement strand
ACCGCTCTTCCGATCTATTGAGGCTGCGATACCTACTTGGAACCAGCCGAGCCATTCAAACTTATGATGGATCTTAGACAGTGATATGGGTGCTGAACCGCGGTTTTTCTGCCCCATACTGAATTCCATGATCATAAATGGAATACCAGCAGTCAGCATGGCAAAAAGGTAAGGGATAAAAAATGCGCCACCGCCGTTTTCGTAGGCCATATAAGGGAAACGCCAAATATTTCCTAAGCCTATTGCCGATCCTACCGCCGCCAAAATAAATCCAGCACGTGATCCCCATTGTTCTCGCTTCATATTAAACTCCTTTACAACTCCCTGAGGAATGAAGCTTTTCTTCGGCTAATTTAACGATAAATAGGAGTGACAAATGTTGCTAGCTATATTTCTATTGAATATTTGCTCTATCATCCGTGATATTGTTAAAAGTTAGTTTTTTATTCTAACTACCACAAGAAAACTCAGAATATTGTTCTTTATTGTGTCATGTGTGTTTGCAAAAACTGAAATATTCAGCTACGCATTAATTGGGAGACTACCGATATAATGAGTTGAGTGCAACACAATATGCGATATGGGAGTTAGCATGTATGTAGTGAATATGTTGATCTGGAGCAGCAAAACTGGGTTTATATGTTAAATAATGGCGATATATAAGACTCATGCTCTGTATTGGTTTGAAAGGGCAACTTAATGGACTGAATTGTCAGTTAGAGTGTATGACTATAATGTCATCACTTTTTAGCATCAATCGGTTGGATTTGAACGTAAGCTAGAAACGTACGACTAGCCCTACATTGGCTGAAAATTGATTCATCCAGTCGGTTTTAAATCGAATTGTACAAGATTCTTCGGTCGGTAGATTACAAATCCCCGATGTTTCGTTATCCACAACGGTACCCAGCCAACGCAACTGGCTATTGAGTGAAAAGGTGTCGTTGATTTCATATTCAAATCCACCAAACATGCTGGCTGAGAAGCCATATTTGTCACTGGCCCAATCCACATCGACATAAGACATACCAAGTCCGACGCCAACATAAGTTTTGAATCTGTCTTGGACTGGATAATAGATGCTGCTTTGAAAGTGCAGGTACTGAATCGTGCTGTTTTCATTGAGCGTTTCAATGCGGCTATTTTGTTGACTGTAAAATACGCCAATTCGACCCTGTTCGAGGGTACTTTCTAAGGTAATGGCGTAGCTTTCGGATTCTTTGATATCGTATTCAATATCATTTTGGTCAACCACTGCGCCTCCCCCGGTGTAACCTACCCAGGGAGTCAGGTAGAAATCGGCTTCGGCCACCGAACTCATGAGTAACATACCTAGCCCCAAGACTTTGGTAAAACTGTACATAATGAATGGCCCTCGCTGCTTTTTGACACGTCGGTGTGATATCTAAGTGTAAATCTCTGAGTCTCGTACCCAAGTGTGAGGCTAACAGCATAATTGTGCTTAGAAAATACACATAATTTGAAGATACTTCACACTGCTGTTATTACTTTTAGAAGAGCAAGGAGGACTTTATGGATCAAGACTTAAAATATTCACTCATTATCACAGCAACAATCTTTACGGTTTTGCTGGGTTATGGAGCGATTGTTATCACCCATTAACGGTGCATTATTGATGAGAAATAGTGGCGTTGTGACGAATTTATTGACGCAAGTTGATACCAATCAGCTCTCGCATTACATTGGTGGGAAACATGCGCTTGTTGCACAAGGGGGAGGGCAACGCGGTATTTTTACCTCTGGCGTCTTAGATGCCTTCCTACTGTCAAATTTTGACCCTTTTCATGAGTTTTATGGTACATCGGCAGGTGCATTGAACCTCTGTGCCTTTCTTTGTCGTCAAAAAGGGTTAGGCCACTCATTTCTTGTTGACCTCACGACGGATCCTCGATTTTTTAGTCTCTTTCATTACATTCGTCGTAAGCAGTATTTAGGTCTGGAATGGGCCATCGATAGTATCTGTCATTACCCATATAAACTCGATATTGATATGGGTCGTATGGTGTTGGGTGAGAGAAAGGCGTTCGCAGCGGTCACCCACAGCACCACGTTACATGACCACTATTTACCCATGCTCGCCGATGATTGGTACGAGGTGATGGTTGCTACTTGTGCGATACCTCGTCTTTATCCGAATGAGGTGATGGTCGGAGGTGAGCCATTCGTGGATGGTGGTGTTTCAGCGGCAATCCCAGTGCAGCAAGCGTGGCGCAATGAAGCGCGTTGTATCGTTGTTATTCGCACAGAAGGCAGCGGGATTGAGCCTGAGCCGTCTACGACTGTTTCTCTTAACTCCGCCTCTCTTCATAATACTCCTGCTCGTCGTGTGGAGTGGTACCGAGAATCATTGAATGCCATTCAAGAGCAGTGGCAAGGAAAGTTGGATCAGTGGAAGTTAGATTGGAACGGTTTTTTTCAACAGCAGATCACTAAATCAAAGCAGCAAAAAAACGACGCTAATCATCTTGAGTTGGTCAATGGAGGGCGATGGTTATTTGGTGCTGACGATATCTATCGATTAAGTCATTTAGTTGGGGATAAATTTGATTCAGGTCTGGCTGATATGTTGATGGCGCATTACCAAACCTATTCATTAACGCGAGACTTTTTACATCACCCGCCAGATGATTGCTTTATTGTACAGATAAAACCAGATAGCCCCTTAAAATCCAATTCATTGATGAGTAAAAAAGAAGATCTTCAGCACGATTATCAGCTTGGTTTAGATGCAGGTCAAAAGTTTGTTGAAATGTATTCGAAGATAAAGCCAAACGAGGGAATAAAGCGAGGCCCACACAGTGAGCCTTTACTTTATGATTTCGATTAAGCGAGAAGCTAAATCATGTTCGTTACTTGCCTTAAAGAGCCGTGATTAGGTGACGGGCAATATTCTTAGGCAGTTGGTTGAACCTGCGACATCCATAATATCGCCTTGAGTGATGATCAAAATATCGCCAAATTCAACCAATTTACGCTCCTTGAGGGATTGAAGCGCTTCTAACGCGACGTCAAACCCTGATTCTGCCGAGGTATCAAAATAAAGCGGTGTGACACCTCGATACATACTACAACGATTCAACGTACCTTCATTTCTAGACAGAGCAAAAATGGGTAACCCTGAACTTAAGCGAGACATCATTAAGGCCGTTCGGCCAGATTCCGTTAAGGCCACCATGCCTTTGATCCCTTCCATATGATTAGCCGAGTAGATGGTTGCCATTGAAATGGTCTCTTCAGCCGTCACAAAACGTCGGTCAATCCGGTAGCTTGATGTGCTTTCTAGGGCTTTTTTCTCTGCACCGACACACACTTCCGCCATTGATTTTACCGTTTCAACTGGATAAGCCCCTGCTGCAGTTTCTCCTGAAAGCATGACGGCATCAGTACCATCGAGGACAGCGTTCGCCACATCCATCACCTCAGCACGAGTTGGCATTGGGGCGTAAATCATTGACTCCATCATCTGAGTTGCAGTAATGACGGTACGATTTAAGGCACGAGCGCGTTGTATTAGCTGTTTTTGGACACCGATTAATTCAGGGTCTCCAATCTCAACCCCTAAGTCTCCTCTGGCCACCATGACTGAGTCTGAAGCCATAATGATGTCATCCATATTTTCTACGGTTGCGACGGTTTCAGCGCGCTCCACTTTGGCCACTAAATTGGCTTCTAAACCTGCATCTCTTGCTAAGCGTCTCGCATAGTTCATATCTTCCCCATTTCTCGGGAATGAAACGGCTAAATAGTCCACTTTTAGCTCAGCGGCGAGAAGAATATCTCTCTTGTCTTTTTCAGTTAATGCGTCAGCGGAAAGGCCACCGCCTTTCTTATTGATGCCTTTGTTATTTGAAAGCTGACCACCAATCGTGACGATAGTGTGGACTCTGTTGCCTTCCACCGAGACAACTTCTAGCTGAACTCGACCATCATCAAGAAGTAAAATGTCATTGGCTACCACATCATTGGGCAGTTCTTTGTAATCCAGCCCCACGGCGTCTTGGTCGCCCTCACCAGGTCCTAGGTCGCTATCCAGAGTAAATCGATCGCCTGGGTTGAGTGTTATTTTTCCCTCTTTGAACGTTGAGACACGAATTTTAGGTCCTTGCAAATCGCCTAACACGGCTATGTGTATTCCCAATTTTGCGGCGATTTCGCGTACTTTTTCTGCTCGATTTTTGTGGTCTTCGGCCGTGCCATGGGAAAAATTCATCCTGACAACATTGGCTCCAGCTTTTATTATTTCGAGGAGGTTATCGCCTTTATCGGTAGAAGGGCCAAGGGTCGTTACAATCTTTGTTCTTCGTGTTGCTGAGGTCATCCTGTTCTCCTAAACATTCCATTGCTTTTCTAAGTATATGCAGTGTGGGTAATTTGGTGAGGTGAATCATTGATATTTCAACATTGATCAGATAATTACTTTGCGACTGGAAAAAAAAGCGGGTGAATAATCCTTAACAATTCGACGTCTTCCGCAAAGATGGGTTTTTCTCCGTGATACCTGTCACGGCATACTATCAAAGCACTTCACAATTACTTCGCAAAGTAAAAAAATTAATATGTTGCTGATTTTTGGAGTACATCATGTACATGGCTCAACCCGGTCACATTGATCATATTAAGCAGGTCAACGCTGGTCGTGTCTATAAACTCATAGACCAAAATGGTCCTATTTCTCGAATTGATCTTTCGAAGAAGAGTTCACTTGCACCTGCAAGTATTACTAAAATTACTCGTGAGTTAATAGAGTCTCATCTTATTCATGAAACGACGGTTCAGGAATCGACCAGTCGAGGTCGCCCTGCGGTTGGCTTGCAAGTGAATAATCAAGGCTGGCAGTTTCTGTCGATGCGTTTAGGCCGCGGTTATTTGACCATTGCGCTTCATGAGCTCGGTGGTGATGTTCTAATCGATACCAAAATTGACATTCATGAACTCGATCAAGATGATGTCTTAGCGCGTTTATTGCATGAAATTGATGAGTTTTTTCAAACTTATTCAGAGCAGCTTGATAGAGTGACCAGCATTGCGATTACCTTGCCAGGGCTGGTTAATTCGGAAGACGGTATCGTACTGCAAATGCCGCACTACAATGTGCAGAACTTGGCGTTGGGCCCTGAAATTTATAAAGCGACTGGGCTACCTGTTTTCGTCGCTAACGATACCCGAGCCTGGGCTTTGGCCGAAAAATTGTTCGGCCACTCACAAGACAATGATAATTCAGTGCTTATCTCTATTCACCATGGGTTAGGCGCGGGCATTATTCTAGACGGTCGAGTGTTACAAGGTCGTCATGGAAACATTGGCGAACTGGGTCATATTCAAATCGACCCTAACGGAAAACGATGCCATTGCGGTAATCGAGGCTGTCTTGAGACGGTTGCCAGCTCTCAAGCGATTCGAGAAGAGGTGGCAAGGCGCATCGATAACGGTGAAGCTTCGGAATTAAGTGAGATCGGAAGAGCGGT
>NZ_JBNGCJ010000685.1:0-2767 GCF_049974785.1 Vibrio genomosp. F10 str. 9ZD137 | reverse complement strand
CCGATAGCCAGACGACCAACACCAATGTCCAACCGCTGGCAAGCATGAGAGCCGCTTGAGCAAGCCCGGCGTAATGTGCGTTGAAAAACTGATTCCGAATCAATTTATCTTGAGCGCTCAAAATGGCGTTGCGATATTTTTCCTCAGCACCAAATAAAGTGAGCTCGCTATAGCCTTCAATCCAATCGAGAGTCGCGATACGAAGGGTTGCTTTGTTTTGGGTGAGTTCTTGCCCATTCTGCTTCCCGAGCTTATAAAAAAGAATCGGCCAGGTGCACAGCAGTAAAATCAGAATTGAGCCGAGCGTTAGCCCTAGAGTTAGATCAAACCAGCTTAAGAAAGCGGTGAGCGCTGCGATACCAAAAATGCCCACAACCACAGGGCTGATTAAACGCAGGTACACGTGGTCCATCGCATCGACATCAGAAACCAGACGATTCAATAAATCAGCATCGCGAATGGCGGATATTTTTCCAGGTATAAGAGGTGCAAGTTTCTTGAAAAAGAAAAGTCGCAAATCAGTCAACAGTTTAAATGTCGCATTATGACTGACGACCCTTTCCCCCCAACGCCCAGCGGTTCGGCTCATTGCAAAGCCTCGCACAAAGGCACCGGGTAACATGTAGTTAAAGGTTTCGCGAGCAACGGTTAATCCCGCGACAGCAGCCGCAGACAAAAACCAACCAGAGAGAGTCAGTAGCCCGATAGAAGCAAAAATAGTGGCAAAAGCCAGCACCATTCCAAGAGATAACCCAAACCAGTGCTTTTTATAAAGTTTCAAATAAGGAAGAAGATCACGCATCTAAATTGCCCTCGTTTGATTGGCTAAGAGCTTGGTTGGAATTCAGCATGGTATGGAACAGTCCGTCATTTTCTACAAGCTGTTGATAGTGCCCGGACTCAACAATCAAGCCCTCACTCATCACGAGTATTTGGTCGACGCTTTTAAGCGGTTTGAGTTGATGCGTCACCATTAAGGTGGTTTTGCCTACTGTTTGGCTATTTAAGCTTTTTGTTACTAGACGTTCACTTCGCGCATCAAGGCTAGCAGTGGGCTCGTCGAGCAGCCAAAACTGTCCGTCTTGTAGCATGGCTCGAGCAAGAGCGATGCGTTGAGCCTGGCCTACAGACAAGCCACCAGAACGGTCAGAGACGAGATAGTCTAAACCGTGGTTAGTGACAAATTCGGCGGAATAAGAGTCTTCCAGAACTTGAGTTATGCTTTGATCTGATACGGACTCGTTACCTAAAGTGATGTTATCGCGTATTGAACCGTGTAAAAGTAGCGGATTTTGTCCAACCCAACTGATGCATTTTCGCCAACTGGAATGGTCAACTTGGCTCAGTTCTACTCCGTCAATGGTCAGGCTGCCTTGGTAAGGCATGAAACCTAATAGGGCATTCACTAAGGTGGTTTTCCCTGCGCCACTTGGGCCAACAAGCGCGGTTTGAGACGTCGAGTTAAGTTCAAATGATATTGGCCCAACAAGTTTTTTACCGTCTGGACTGAATATTTCTAAGTTGTGAGCGGTGATCGAAATAGGGTCACTGCTCTTAACTAGTGTGTCTCCAGACTCCACTTGGCTGACATCGGTTTCTAGAAACTCAACAATGCTCTCAGCGGCTCCTACTGCTTGCTGCTTAGCATGATAGTAGGTGCCTAAATCTCGTAACGGTTGATAAAATTCAGGTGCCAAGATAAGAATAAATAACGCAGCGAACAGAGTGACACCGACGCCATAGTGGCCAAAGTTCAACTCACCAATAAAAGCAAAGCCGAAGTATACGGCGGTAACGGCAATCGAGAGTGAAGTGAAAAACTCAAGAACAGCCGAAGACAAGAAAGCAATTTTCAGCACATCCATCGTCCGTACACGGAATACTTCAGATGACCCTTTTAATACGTCTGTTTCGGCTTGTGTTCGATCAAACAGACGAATCGTGGTCATGGCTTGTAAACGATCATAAAAGTGTCCAGATAAGCGCTGCATTGCTTTGAAGTTTTTCCTATTGGCTTCCGCGGCTTTCATTCCAACCAATGCCATGAATATAGGAACGAGCGGTGCTGTGATTAAAAAGATGAGGCCCGCTGCCCAGTTTACGGGAAAAACGACCACCAAAATGATGAAAGGGATCATCACGGAAAGAGACATTTGTGGAAGATAACGAGAGAAAAAGTCCTGCATATCTTCGACTTGTTCTAGTAGCAACGTTGCCCAGGATCCCGCTGGCTTTCCTTTGATATAAGCAGGCCCGAGTGCGCGCAGTTTGTCTAGGATCAACTGACGAATATAGATGCGAATTTGTTCACCACAGCGAAAACCAGCGATTTCTCTGCCCCAAGCGCAAATGGCTCGAAGTGCAATGGTGGCGGCAAGTGCGATAAATTGTGGAACGAGCTCACTTTTATCAACGTGATCCATAATAAGTTGACTTAAAATTGTCGCGAGAAGAGCGGCTTGAGCCAACAAAAAAACACTTGAAAGTACGCCAAGGCCAACAGTAATCATAAGCCAGCGTTTTGCGAGCTTACTTTGCTGTTTGAGCCACACATTCAGGCTCCGTTGCTTTTTCTTATCCATATGAAAACTTAATGATAATTATTATGAATTTTAGAGACGCAGTATACAAAAGAAAGCCCAAAGGTAATACCTCTGGGCCATAGGGTTTTGTATTTAAATGTGGTGAGCGTGCCCGTTGAAGCGTCTTTAGGCTTTTTCAGATAACCCATCTAAGTATCGTTCGGCATCAAGCGCTGCCATACAGC
>NZ_JBNGCJ010000684.1:0-1232 GCF_049974785.1 Vibrio genomosp. F10 str. 9ZD137 | reverse complement strand
CCGCTCTTCCGATCTTTACGCACTCCTTGAAAGAATCCATTACCTTCTGGTAGCAGGCTTTGATATCTACGGTAACTTTGGCCACCAACTGATCACTCGTATGTTTATGGATTTTCTTCGACTCGAAGGGGAAACGAATTTTATCTCTCTGTTACCACGAGAGGTTCGCCATATCGAACATTCGAGCTGGTATCAAAATCAAAGTAGCGACTTGAGTGATTTTTTCCAGCGTAATATCCGTCCATTTGACCAACAGAGTCTCGTTCCATATCAGACGACGGATTACAAAAATGAGTTGTACGATATTCTACAAACTCAGCTTGGACCGGTGCTCAATGCTCGATATGACATAAAAAAAACTGATCTCTCACCCCGTAACGAGCGTATCCTTAATTCGGTTAATGGTATTACAGGCAATGGTGTCCAGTTTCTTCCAGAGATCATCATGATGATCGTTGAAGCAGATACGGGAGAGGATGAAGTATTTACCCTCCTGCGTAATGCCGCCCACACGAATATTTCGAGTTTGTTTAATGAAGAGAGTAATCGTGATTTTGATAATGACGACTTAACATTAGTCAAAGGTATTGTAGGAAGCTATCCGTCGGCGTTTCTTCTTGTCGGTGAAAAAGAAGTTACTGATTTAGTGAAGATGCTCTCCACCCTTAAAACGGAAGAAGACTACATTAAGTTACTGGATCGATTTGCTATTCGACGCAGTGACTCATATTTTTGGCCGTTCAGTGACCGTCTGCACGCTTGGTACCAGAAAAATCAGCCTATCGAATTTGGGTTGCTTGACTACAATAGATTTGAAAATAGATAGATTTGAGAATAGATAGATTCCAGAACAGGCAAATCCGTAAATGTGACACGTTTAGGAGGTGGATCATGGCACTAAAAGATAGTATCGAGGCATTGGAGCAGCAAATTTATATCGCCTGCTCAGAAGCTGATTACGATACCGTTAACATGCTAGAGCATCAATTAGAGGTGCTAAGAGATCGCGCTGAGCATCCCTTTGACGATGATCCTAACGCACTGAGTGATAACTCACTTAAAAAAGAGTGATAGCTCATCGAAAAACAAGTGAAAATTGCTTGTGTGATTGAATAATGAGGCAAAACAGCCAGGCTATAACGAAATAACACCCTACGAAAGGGTGTTATTTTTGTTTCTAGCCGCTTTTAATAAAACCGCTACTTATACTAATCGTAGTAAATAACTGTTCA
>NZ_JBNGCJ010000683.1:0-700 GCF_049974785.1 Vibrio genomosp. F10 str. 9ZD137 | reverse complement strand
AGCGGTAGCAAAAACAAAGATTCCGTTTCGGTGATAGCGGTCAGTGACATTTATTTAGCGGAAACAGATGGTGACTTCCTCGTTAAAGAAATCTCAAGTAGTGCTGGAAATGTCACCATCGAGGTCGCACACGGCTCGCTGATTGATGCTAACAACACAGCGGCACGCGATGAGCGAACCTATCAAGAACTCAGCACCGGCCTATGGGAAAACCTAGGTTTAATTGAGGGCAGTACCTCAGCCCAGGATAAAATTGATGATGTAGTTGACGCTTATGTGGGGGCTCGTGAACGCGAATACAGTGAATACTGGAATATTCGCAATGGGAAATTTGGGGGTCAATACGATTCTGACCAACAAGCCACTCTCTCAGACAGTGAAGTGGCTTATTATCGTTCTGTATACCAAGAGATAGGTGTCGATGAAGGTAAAACGGGCGCTGAACTCGACACCTTTGTTGAAGATGCCATCACCACATTAAATAATAAACGCACCGCAGAGTACCATTCGTTACACGCTACCTACGGACAAGCCGCGTACGATGAAGAGTACAGTTATAGCCTATCAGATGAAAAACGCGCAGAACTCACGGGCAGCGTTCACGTCTGGAGTGAAGACGAGCTGAATAACCTCATCAGCGGTAGCCTACTCAAACCGATCACAAACACACAAGCGACGATTGAAGACGCGAATATCAGCG
>NZ_JBNGCJ010000682.1:0-3463 GCF_049974785.1 Vibrio genomosp. F10 str. 9ZD137 | reverse complement strand
ACACAACTTGCGCTAAGACCGGGCGTCATGGCGGTTCCTCTGCCACTGGCTCCTGTTATGACTTTCATTCACTCCGAAGAGAAGATCTACACCGCGGCTTTTCGCCAAAACTCGTTACAACGTCTACAACCAGGGTTCGAGGCTGAGTTCCTGTTTAGAGCCTTGCCAGGACGCGTATTCAAAGGAGAGGTTATCGAAGCGCTTCCAGCGATTGGCGAAGGTCAGATCCAAGCTCGGGGTTCACTCCTAGGAACAGACTCACTTCGTACTAACGGACGAGTTCTGATTACTTTACGCATTAACGATGATCTTTCTGAGTATCATTTACCATTGGGGACCGCAGTAGAAGTTGCCGTCTATTCAGATAGCTTCACTCACGTATCCATCATGCGTAAAATATTGATTCGCATGAAAAGTTGGCAAAACTACTTATACTTAGATCACTAGGTATTCGTCTCAATAGCTATTGATCTAATAGCTAATGTTCTAATAGGTATTGTTCTAATCACTAGTGATACAAGAAAAAGACAATGGCGAGGCTCATCATCATTTTGAGTTCTCGCCTTCTCAATATCTCACCGCAATTCTGAGGTCCAGCCTTGAGTAACCATAAACTGTCTACTTCTGCTCTTGCAAAAATAAGAGAAATAGATTCTAAACAGCTCTTTGCTGATCTTAAAAAATCAGGGTATATCAATCGTTTTGAAGATAAATGGGTGGTGACTCAGATTGGTGCAAAATTTGGTGGCGAGTACTTTCATCACCCTAAATTTGGTGATTACATTGTCTGGCCTGGTAATCTATTGATCGATATGGACCGCTATTCCGGTGAGGCCATGTCTTCTACCGACATAGGCATATCATTCAATCTTAGCGCGAAAAAAATCAATCAGTTGCTCGCCGAGCTGGGCTGGATCACTAAAACAGAGCAAGGATGGTGTGCAACCCGCTCTGGAGCCTGTGTCGGTGCAATTCAAAAAGAAAACCCATCTTCAAAGCAAAGCTTTGTTCTTTGGCATGACTCTATTGCAAACAACAAGCATTTAAAACAGTCGGTTATAGAGTTCCTTGGGCAAGAGGCATCGGCACACTCTACAGATAAGTCACTTTTCAATTTCCGACAAAAATTTGAAGCCAAACACCGCACTTTAGATGGCCACTATGTCTGTTCTATCGGAGAGCTTCGAATCGATAACTGGCTTTATATGAACGGTATACCGCACGCCTATCAGCGCCAATTACCCATTGAAGAAAATGCCCTAAGCGACTTTTATCTCCCAACAGGCAATGTCTATTTGCAATATTGGGGGACAGATTCCAGCCCCACAGAACAAGAGCAAATAACCCAAACCAAAACCCTCTACGAGCAGCACCAACTGAACTTGATCGAGATTTTCCCAAGCGACAGTGACCAGTTAGATGAAGTGCTGCCAAGAAAGCTTCGAGAGTATGGGATTAAAGGCTATTAGCGCTAGAGTCTGACCATTCTTCGAGCATTGCTAGTCCGTTGTTTTGAATCAGTGCTTTCTAGTCCGTACTTTCTTATACGATCTTACGAACGATATGATGAATATTTCGCCGCAGCGGCTTCTTCTTTAGACACTACCGTTTGCCCAATTGGCGCAAGCGAAATCAATGCCAACTTCAAATGTTGTAACGCAAACGGAATGCCAATAATGGTAATAAAACACGCCACTGCCGAAAGAATATGACCAATGGCTAACCAAACACCCGCAAGCAAAAACCAAATTACATTACCAACAAATCCGAAGGCACCTGTTCCAATATCTTCCTGATTGGTTAGCTCATCCCGGGCTATCGCTTCTTGGCCAAACGGAAAAAACGAAAAGTTTCCCATCACGAAACAAGCGCGCCCCCAGGGAATGCCAACAATACTAATAAAAGCTAAAAGGCCAAACATCCACCACATTAGCCCCATAAAAACACCGCCGAACAAAAACCAAATGATATTACCTAATGTACGCATAACTACCTCGATGAAAAAACCGGCTCATAGTGCTCAACCGTTGGAAACGGATCATAGAAATGATGCAGTAACGCTTTCCATTCCTGATACTGCTCCGATTCTCTAAAACCTTCAGTGTGAGCCTGCAATGTGTGCCAATTTACGATTAAAATAAAACGATTAGGATCTTCAATACACCGCTGTAATTGATGATCGATATACCCATCCATTGCTGAAATAATAGCTTGGGCTTTTTTGAATGCTTGTTGAAACTCCTCGACAAGCAGCGGCTTCACATCTAAAACAGCCACTTCCGTTATCATAGTGTTGTTTTCCTTAACTCAATATGAACTTTAATTGTTAAAACGCTTGCCACACTGCGGTTACTCCACTTACAGAACACAATACTAAGGCTCCAGCACGTATTATTTCTTTGGGTAAGGTTTGCGTCGTGGCAATCGCCAATCTATAACCTAGCCAAGATGCAGGAATCAACGGAATCGTAATCCACAAATGGTGTGTATTCAAAAATCCGGCTGGAATCTGAATAATGAGTGAGATAAGAGAACTGAATACGAAGAAGGCCGATAAATTACCACGTAACTGATTGGCCTCCTGATGCTGAAGCAACAGCGCCATTGGAGGGCCTCCGATAGACGAACTCGTACCAAAGAATCCAGAAAAGAAACCCGCAATACCCATGCGCATTGGCGTTGGTTCAATACGATAAGGGAGTAAACTCACCGCAACCGCAAATAGGACCAGAAAGCCCAGCCAAAGGGCCAACACATCCGTAGAAACCATAACCAGAAGAAACCCACCAGCAATCGAGCCCGGAACACGCCCAATCAATGCCATTTTGAGGCCACCTATAGATACGCTGGCGCGATGTTTTCGTGCATTAAGGATAGAGATAAACAGTGCAACTAAACATATTGGCGCTGGTACATAATCTGGAGAGATCAAAAATAACAAAGGCGCAGCAACAATAGCCAGCCCAAAACCAATCGCCGTTTGGACGAAAGAGCCTAAAAAAATCAGAAACATTGCAATTAACGCTGGGGTGGTTATCCATTCGGACACGACACAATTCCTTACATCTAGATGCCAAGCCTCATCATAATCTATCTATATAAAAATCATATAACTAAATAAAAACCCACCGTAATAGCGGGTGGGTTGTATCGACAATAACAGGGGCAGCAACGATTCAAATATTTAGCTTTGAGCAGCTAACCTTACCACTGGCTTATCGTTAATTGGCAAGTGTAACAATGCCGCGATAAACGCCAATGCGACCGTAGACCACCAAATCGGATCGTAAGAGCCATAGTAGTCATAGATAAGCCCACCAACCCAAGCCCCTAAAAAGCTGCCGACTTGGTGAGTAAAAAATACCAACCCATACAATGTCGACAAGTAACGAGCACCAAAGATCTGCCTAACAAGTCCAGAAGTCAAAGGGACGGTTCCAAGCCAGCAAAATCCGATCGCCGC
>NZ_JBNGCJ010000681.1:0-4284 GCF_049974785.1 Vibrio genomosp. F10 str. 9ZD137 | reverse complement strand
ACCGCTCTTCCGATCTAAGCTATGTGATGGCTAGGGCAATGGGTGGCAATGCCACGTTAGCCGCCAATATTATCGCCTTAACCACGGTGCTATCTTTGATTACCTGCACCCTGGGTATTTTCACCTTGTCTGCCCTTAAGCTGATATAGGCATGAACCTAATATGAGCGGGCATCTGTCAACTGTGAGGTAGGCAAAATGCCATTTGAACTTTGTATTTTGAACAACATTGTATTTTGAACATTGTATGATGACGACAAAAGTATGATGACGACAAAAGTGACATAACCATCAATAGCATGCATTAAAATGAATACCCTCCTAGCAAAACGCACCTATAGCGCTTTCTAACGCTATGGTATTACTGAATTTATTGGTACATTTTGGGTTTCTTTCCCCCAAGGTTATTTCTCATGTCCACCACAAATAAAATTGCGAGCATCGAGCTTGGTCGCGTTATCGCTATGCTGGCTATACTCTCTATGCACTGCCAGCTGTTTCTCGGGTATTTAGAGTTTAATGGCGAATCCTGGTTTGGCTATGTCTTCAATCAATCGACTCGTTTTGCTGTTCCACTGTTCTTTCTTATCTCAGGTTATTTGATTCAGCCAAAGCTGACTCTCGATCCCATAGGCACGCTTAAATCTTATTCAATGCCTCTTGTAAAAATCTGGGTTGTTTGGAGCATCCTGAGTTTAGTCATGCCCTTTAATTGGGGTACCTTACTCAGCGAAGGTTACTTAGCAGAACGTTCCGGTTACTGGAATTACTTACTGCAATCACCATTAAACTCACTACTCGAAGGTGGCCTTGTCCACTTGTGGTTTATTCCTGCTCTAGTTTGCGCCGTGGCTCTTCTCGCATTCTTAATCAAAAGCAAACAAAGCGCGTTAATTATGCCCATCGCAATCTTGCTCTATCTCTATGGCGTGCTTGCCGGTAGCTACCAAGTCATCACCCATTTTGATGCGCCATTCTTTACTCGAAATGGTCCATTTTTCGCCACGTTAATGGTTGCGATTGGCTTTAAAATTCGCCAGTCTCAATATAGTTTGAATAGCAAGAGTGCATTATTAATTGCTGTGGTAGGTCTTGCTCTGCATATGGGAGAAGCCTGGAACCTACACCAATATGGCCAAGCTTTTAACGCAAACGACTATCTATTGGGGACGGGTATCTGGGCGATTGGTTGCTTTTTATGGCTATTGTCGAAACCAACACTAGGCGATTCAACACTTGTTTTTTCATTGTCGAAACGAGTGTTGCCCATCTACGTAAGCCACATGTTGGTCATTATCTTTATGCTCAATATCGCAGGCATGCTTGAGTTAACACATGGCGTTAGAGATCTTGTGGTATGGTCAGGGTCGGTGTTACTGACGTATTTATTAGTTCTAGGGTTAGAAAAAACACCATTCAATACGTTGCTATTTCGGTGATAGCTATTTCAGTGACAATTATTTCGGTAACCGTTGTTTGAGTACTAGGTACTTCGATGACAACTGATTCGATAATAGAAAAAGGAGCCGGTTATGTTTGTATTACTACTGATCGGCTCTCTATTGCTGGCAGCCCCCTCAGTCGCCTCGCCTTTAGTGGCTTGGCAATTTGTCAAAACTGAAGATGGGATCACTCTTCACAGTCGCCCGCACACCAACGGCTTGGTCGAGATTCGTGCTCAAATGTTCATCACTACCCGTTATTCCTCTTTTTTACTTCTGCTAGAAGACACGGAACATGTTCCTAACTGGATTGATAACGTTAAAAAAAGCCAGGTATTAAAACAGATAAGCCCAACTGAGAACGCGGTATACACTCAATTTCAAGCTCCCTGGCCAGCTCGTGATCGGGATATGGTGACTTATTCACGATATTACTTCGACCACGGCGCTTTTTTCCTCTTAATTAAAGATGCTCCAAGCATGTTAGCTAAGCAACCTAACTATATTAGAATTTCTGATGTAAAAGCCTTGTGGAAACTAGAAAAGCTAAGCAACGGCACGACTCACATTGAATACGTTGCTTTTGCTAACCCGTCGGGTGTACTCCCCCATTGGCTGATAAACAAACTCTCGATAAACAGCGCATTAAAAACATTCCAAGGGCTAAGGAATGAAATCGTCCACTACCAAAACGCTACGCACCCGAATATCAGTTCGGCTGACTCAGCGCTTTCTTTGAACAACCCGCAAACGGAATAAAAAGGATACCCAATCAATGGTATCCCTTTGCTCTGCGCTTCAAGCTTAAAACTCGCCGCTGATGCATCAACGAAACGATTGGTGGTTTACCACCAAGCTTCAAACATTGCGCCGAAACTTACCGTATCAACATTTGTTGTTGTGGCGCTTGGTCCACTCTTCTCTACATCCCCCACAGTGGTGTAGAAACGCAGCATTGGACGGCTCCAAGGTAAGCCCCCTAGAGAGATATTTTGAGACAATGTGACTTTCCAAGCTTGCTCTTCTGAGTCATCTTGGTAATCCACCATTCCAAGACCCGCTTCTAACCACGTAGAGTGCGTGTCATCCCAGTTGTACATAGGGCGAACAATGGCTGCGTACTCTTTAGACTCAGTCTTAACGTCATCGCCAGAAATATCTTTGTAAGAAACTAGGTAGTCAATAAACACGTTGTCAGAAGGGTTTACGCCGCCTTCGACACTGGTGTAAAGCACTTGTTTTATACCTGCGAGATCAAATGCTGAGTTATCCGCGCCATCACCATATTTCACGATCAGCTTGTGTGAAGATCCTAAACCTAACGTTGCACCGACTAACACCGATGTCTCACTGTTATCTTTATCAGAAGAGAAGCCATAGTTTGCGTAAAGATCGAGATTACCTATACCTGCATCAATACTGTGTAGCTTAGAAGTGAATGCGTAAGTACCGCTGTCGTTACCTTGGGCGCCACCAATATTACACTTGATGGGTTCACCCTCTTTATCCACCCCAGATCCATTTTCATCATTACAGTAAAAGTCCGTACCACCAGCAACCGCCCCTACAAATGCAAAGTCGAGTTTCGCACCACCAAAATCAAAGTTTTGAAAACCACCGCCTTGACCATCGTGAGACATCCAGAAGTAGTCGTTCAAACCTTGTTGAGGACGTTGGTGGAAGTCACGTCCCGCCCACACATAAAGATCCGGTTGGCTTTCAAAAATATTACTCGCCCCTGCATAGAATTTTTTAAGGTTTACATCACCAGCAGATCCCCAGTCACTGTGAGCCCAGTGGTCAAGCATCACGGCGAGGTTCCACTTAACGCCACTTTCTGACTCGAAAATTTTACCAAACTGGAATTCGCCACCGTTCGCTTCATTACCTAGACGACCAATAGAACGGCCAGTACTGCCAATATTCACAAGCTTGCTATCACCTTGTTGGTAGAGAGCGCCGTAACGTGCATAACCAGAGAAGATAATACCTACTGGGACCTCTACATCAGCAGGTAAAGCCGATTGCTGTTGATCATCGGTATAATCTAGAGTCACTACCTTCGCTTCGAGCTCTTGGATACGTTGCTCTAATGCAGCAATATCATCAGCTGCAAAAGAAGAAACGGAAGCAAGTGAAGCAGCCACTGCTATGGTTAAAGGCAAGCGTTTAAAATTATTCATGTTATTTCCCTATTATTCTTTATATTTATTTTGGTTCGAGGGAATAATAAGCAATGAAACAGTTGAAAATAGCGCTGTGTTTCACATCAAAACGAGAGTACCTTTGTCATGAAACAACAGGAAATTTTCGTGCACTCAGACAGGCTAATAAGCCCAATGGTTTAGCGTTAAAAGCGAAGGCTAAAGGTGATTTGAAAACGGTTTCATTTCATAGGATTTGATGGGATAGTTCACGAAAATTGCCCAGGAAATGATGTTCAATCGCAGGCAAACAATGAAAAATTTCACCATGATGAAAACATTCAAGCAAACTATCTGAAACTTACAGAATTAGGGAAAATCAAGCGAACAAATAGAATTTTAGTCACCTATCGGACCTCCCTGAAAACAAAAAGTTCGCCGATTGCATTTGAGTATGGCAATCAAAAATAGACACCGTAATAACCGCCAGTGGTTAAGAGAGCGCCTACAAAACCGTATTAACCTAGACCTAAAGCTTTATCTACCGAGTCAACATCGAGACTTATATTCATCCTATTGTTTATTCTGTAAATAATGCTTGACGTATTAGAGCCATACCGTAAATATAACTGTGCAGAATGAATGAAATATTATTTATAACTAGGGCGCGTTGAACTTTCGAGCTGATTTTTGCAGCAA
>NZ_JBNGCJ010000680.1:4780-10550 GCF_049974785.1 Vibrio genomosp. F10 str. 9ZD137 | reverse complement strand
TAGAATAACGACTGATCAAAAAATTCCTCCTTGTCCTCAAGCTTTTTTCCTACGCTATTTCTGATCACTTACTGACTGTGATTGGTCTTATTCATCTGATCATGCATCGCGTCGACGAGATTCCCAGAAGGGTCCCCTGACAGCTCCCAAGTAAAGATACCGCCTAATTTAGCTGATTTGGCCCAATCTGCCTTTGCTCGGATGGAGCGTTCATCTTCAAACGAAATAAACACTTTGTCCTTTTCATTCCACAAGTAAGGCGCTTGAGCTTGCTCGTCGTATAGGTAGCTATAACCTTGCTTGTCACTGTAATTTTCCATCAAATCCCAGAACATAAAGTACCCATTCTCACCGGTACCAAATTCCGCTCCTTTCTCAGAGACTAGGTCTGATGAAGGTAATCCACCTTGATAGTCTTTTGTTCCTTGCCAACCTCGGCCATAAAATGCGGCACCCAGAACCAGTTTCTCACTTGGAATGCCCGCCTCTATCATTTGGTTGATGAACACATCAGCGCCCATTCCCCACCAGCTTCTCTCTGTTGCGTGAAGATTGGTAAGGTGTCCCGTTTGTTGCCCCCACCCTCCGAGGAAGTCGTAGGTCATTGCAAACATATTGGTTAAATAAGGCGCCGCGCTCGCCCAGTCAATTTGAGTCGCTTTAGGGCCAACACCTACAGCAGTAGACAGTTCGTACTCTCGTTGAGTCGATTTCGATAAAGCATCGAGGTCCTGGCGAAGGGTTTTCACTAAATAGGTAAAGGCTTCTCGTTCTTGGGCTTTTTGGTCATCATTAAGCTTTGTGTCCGGATTCCAAGGCGATGTCGTCAGCCCGCCTCCCCCAGGGTATTCCCAATCGAGATCGATGCCATCAAAGAACGCATATTGTTCTATAAGCTCGACCGCTGTTTTCGAGAACTGTTGCATAGCCTTAGGGTCTTTCGCCATGGCATGAAAGGGTTCCGACATCGTCCAACCACCAAATGACGGTAAAATCTTGATTGAAGGGTTGTCGTTCTTTAACTGAGCAAGCTGAGCAAAGTGACCTTTGTAGTTAACATCGACTTCTACATCACCAAAGTCATGTTGCAGGGCGGCTTGACTATCAACAATAATCGCACTGAAAGGGGCCTTACCCTCACACGCTTTCTCAACCTGCTCTTGGACCGCATTCGACGCTCCAGTATGAGGGCCACACATACTTAAAAATGCGTAGATAATGTGAGTCAATTTATCGGCGGGAATGTCTTTCACCGTATAAGGGTTTTGCTCTTTGTTATATTGCCAGTCGGCGAAGTAACCCGCCACGACTGGCTCATTTGCACTTGCCGATGAAACAGAGAGTGCAGACAACATAGCCAGCGTTGTAAGTGTTTTTTTCATTTGTAACCTCCTGTTATTTGGTTACAAAATAGTCATTGGCTATTTATTTAGCACTTGAAGTAAATCGGGCTGCGAGTCATCCCCCACTAATCGTTGCAAGGATGCAATATTTTCAACGTTCAGATCCAAGCTGGCGACTTTAAGTCATTCATAAGCCTATCTTATTACTCTAAGATCAGCATTACGGCGATCGACTGCTACCTCATCTGCTCGTCAAGATTCAATACCGTGAGCGCATTGCTCACACTGGTCGCAATAACATCCACCACTCCAGTCCTTAATGCACCAAGTAACGCTAGCGGTTTTGAGTTTTCAGCCGCAATAGCAATGACTTCCGCAATCGGGCGAAATTCTTCAATACCTAAACCGATGACTCGGTCACTCATGACGGTAATCGCGACCTTTCCGTGAATATCGAAGAAATCATAACCCGCAAAATCGCCAACTACGCCTTGTGTCAAACGTGACTGAACGACCTCGTCAGTGCTAAACCAGCCTAAGTCGACCATATAGCTATTTTCACTCATGTCACCAATGCCGACTAACGCGACATCGGCTTTACGCGCAAGATCGAGGGTCTGCTTTACCGTCGCATTTTGCATAAACGCTTTCTTCTGATCTGGGTTCTCAGCATAAGCAGGGGCGTAGAGAGATTCCGACGAACCTCCATATTTCTTGGCGAGCTGACGGCAGATATGGTCAGCGTTAAACATACCCCCTCTTGGGTGAATGCCTCCAATGCCACAGACGAATTTACAATCACGGGGGGTAATGACACCAACATGATGTGCAACGGAAGAGACGTTTCTGCCCTGCCCAACGGCAACGACCATGCCATTTTTTAACGAGCTGGTCAGATAGTTTGAGACTAGACCAGCAACTTGTTCACGTTGTAATTCTTCACTGGGCTGATCCAACGCGATTAACGCCCGGCTCACACCAAAACGCTCGATTAATCGCTGCTCGATCTTGGCACTAAAGACAGGGTGGTATTTGACGGTAATATCAACAATCCCTTCATCACGCGCCTGTTTCAACAACCGACCCACTTTTGCCCGTGATATTGAGAATTTTCGTGAAATTTCCTCTTGGGTGGCCCCATCTTGATAATACGCCACGGCAATTTCCGTCAGTAAGTTAGTTACTTCGAGTGAGATATCTTGAGTATTTTGCACAAGGATTCCTACGCTATGAGATCACTGACTGATTCTAAGTGAACCTCACACCAGATCGCAAGCATTTGCTCAACTAGATTACAAATGTTCAGCGTGTTTTCTCCATCGTTGCGAGCCATAGAAAACCAAGCAAACGTTTATACCGCTACTGCATCCACTAATATAAATAAATTTCATGACAACATTCACTTTATATGGCTCATAACAATTGACAATATTTCAGAATACGATAATTATGATTACATCAATTACTCATGCAATGAGCATGCGCTCAAGAGCACTTGCACACGGCATAAAAATTTAGATCTGATGCAAAGAAATGAGTTCTTCGTATCACATGCTTGCTGAACCCTTTCAATCGCCCAATGGCGAGCGAAGCCCAAAAATAGGATGAATGATTATGAGCAATAAGTTAGAGCAACTTCGCAAACTGACGACAGTTGTAGCGGACACTGGTGATATCGAAGCGATCGCAAAATACACGCCAGAAGATGCAACAACTAACCCGTCTCTAATTCTTAAGGCGGCTCAAATTGCTGAGTACGCGCCTCTAATTGACGCTTCTATCGAATACGCTAAAGCTCAAAGCGACGACAAAGCACAGCAAGTTCAAGACACTTGCGACATGCTGAACGTAAACATCGGTAAAGAAATCCTGAAAGTTGTCCCTGGCCGTATCTCTACTGAAGTAGATGCTCGTCTTTCTTACGATATGGAAGGCAGCGTTGCTAAAGCTCGTCAACTTATCAAAATGTACAATGATGCAGGTATCACTAACGACCGTATCCTAATCAAACTGGCTTCTACTTGGGAAGGCATTCGCGCGGCTGAAATCCTAGAGAAAGAAGGCATCAACTGTAACCTAACGCTTCTATTCTCTTTCGCTCAAGCTCGTGCTTGTGCTGAAGCTGGCGTATTCCTGATTTCTCCTTTCGTTGGTCGCATCATGGACTGGTACAAAGCGAAAGAAGGTCGTGATTTCGAAGCATCAGAAGATCCAGGTGTCATCTCTGTTTCAGATATTTACAACTACTACAAAGACCACGGTTACAAGACGGTTGTTATGGGCGCAAGCTTCCGTAACATCGGCGAGATCCTTGAACTTGCTGGTTGTGACCGTCTAACTATCGCTCCTCAGCTTCTAGCAGAACTCGAAGCGACGGAAGGTGACGTTGTAGAGAAGCTGATTGACTCTAACGGTACTAAAGAGCGTCCCGCTGCCATGACTCACGCTGAGTTCCTATGGGATCACAACCAAGATCCAATGGCTGTAGAGAAACTGGCTGAAGGCATCCGCAACTTCGCCGTTGACCAAGGCAAGCTTGAAGACATGATTGCCGCTAAGCTGTAGTCGCTAAGAATTAAAAAAGGGGAACGTTTGCGTTCCCCTCTTCATATCAAATTATCTATTTCAAATTCAAACTTTAACTCTATTTGGAAGCAATTATGACTCAATCTAGAAAGCATCTTGCTAACGCTATCCGCGCACTCAGCATGGACGGCGTACAACAAGCAAACTCTGGCCACCCAGGCGCACCTATGGGTATGGCTGACATCGCTGAAGTTCTTTGGCGTGGTCACTTGAACCACAACCCACAAAACCCAGAGTGGGCAGATCGCGACCGTTTTATTCTTTCAAACGGCCACGGTTCAATGCTGATTTACTCTCTGCTTCACCTAGCCGGTTACGAACTTTCAATTGAAGACTTGAAAAACTTCCGCCAACTTCACTCTAAGACACCTGGCCACCCAGAATACGGTTACGCTCCTGGTATCGAGACAACGACGGGGCCTCTAGGTCAAGGCATCACTAACGCTGTTGGTATGGCGATGGCTGAAAAAGCACTGGCGGCGCAATTCAACAAAGAAGGTCACGACATCGTTGACCATTTTACCTATGCATTCATGGGTGATGGCTGTCTGATGGAAGGTATCTCACACGAAGCTTGTTCTTTGGCGGGTACCCTTGGTCTTGGTAAGCTGGTTGCTTTTTGGGATGACAACGGTATTTCTATCGATGGCGAAGTGGAAGGTTGGTTCTCTGACGATACCCCTAAGCGTTTTGAAGCGTACGGTTGGCATGTCATTCCAGCAGTAGACGGTCACGATCCTGAAGCAATTAACGCAGCTATTGAAGCGGCGAAAGCAGAAACAGGTCGTCCGACACTTATCTGTACTAAAACTATCATTGGTTTTGGTTCGCCAAACAAAGCGGGTTCTCACGATTGTCACGGTGCACCACTTGGCCACGAAGAGATTGCAGCAGCACGTGAATTCCTTGGCTGGAATCACGGTCCTTTCGAAATCCCAGCGGATATCGCAGCAGAATGGGATGCGAAAGAAGCAGGCGCAGCCAAAGAAGCGGCTTGGAATGCTAAGTTTGACGCATACGCAGCAGCATACCCAGAGTTGGCGGCAGAATTTAAACGTCGTATTAACGGCGAGCTTCCAGCGCAGTGGGAAGAGAAAGCAAACGCAATCATTGCTGATCTTCAAGCTAACCCAGCCAATATCGCATCACGTAAAGCATCTCAAAATGCATTAGAAGCGTTCGGTGCTATGCTACCTGAATTTATGGGAGGCTCTGCGGATTTAGCGCCTTCCAACCTAACTATGTGGTCGGGTTCTAAGTCTCTGACGGCGGATGACTTCTCTGGTAACTACATCCACTACGGTGTACGTGAATTCGGCATGACGGCGATCATGAACGGTATCGCTCTGCACGGTGGTTTCGTACCCTACGGCGCAACCTTCCTAATGTTCATGGAATACGCGCGTAACGCGATGCGTATGGCGGCTCTGATGAAAGTGCAGAACATCCAAGTTTACACGCACGATTCTATCGGCCTAGGCGAAGATGGCCCTACTCACCAACCGGTAGAGCAGATCGCTTCTCTACGTTTGACTCCTAACATGAGCACATGGCGTCCATGTGACCAAGTTGAGTCTGCGGTTGCTTGGAAACTGGCAATCGAGCGTAAAGATGGTCCATCATCTTTAATTTTCTCTCGTCAAAACCTTGCACAACAAGATCGTAACGCTGAGCAAGTCGCTAACATCGCTAAGGGTGGTTACATCCTGAAAGATTGTGCTGGCAAGCCAGAACTCATCATCATTGCTACCGGTTCAGAAGTTGAGCTTGCGGTTGAAGCAGCTGCGCAACTAACCGCTGAAGGTAAAGCAGTGCGCGTAGTCTCTATGCCTGCAACTGAC
>NZ_JBNGCJ010000680.1:0-4770 GCF_049974785.1 Vibrio genomosp. F10 str. 9ZD137 | reverse complement strand
GAATGGGCTGACCGCGACCGTTTCGTGCTGTCTAACGGCCACGGTTCAATGTTGATTTACTCTTTGCTTCACCTAGCGGGTTACGAGCTCTCTATCGAAGAGTTGAAAAACTTCCGTCAGCTACACTCTAAAACACCAGGCCACCCAGAATACGGTTATGCTCCGGGTATCGAAACAACAACCGGTCCACTTGGCCAAGGCATTACTAATGCTGTTGGTATGGCGTTAGCCGAGAAAACACTCGCTGCGCAATTTAACAAAGAAGGCCACGACATCGTTGACCACTATACCTATGCATTCATGGGCGATGGCTGTCTGATGGAAGGTATCTCTCACGAAGCGTGTTCTCTTGCTGGTACTCTTGGCCTCGGTAAGTTAGTTGCTTTCTGGGATGACAACGGCATCTCTATCGATGGTGAAGTGGAAGGTTGGTTCTCTGACGATACGCCTAAGCGTTTTGAAGCTTACGGCTGGCACGTTATTCCTGCGGTTGATGGACACGATGCTGACGCAATCAATGCGGCCATTGAAGCCGCTAAAGCAGACCCTCGCCCGACCCTTATCTGTACGAAAACGGTTATCGGCTTTGGTTCTCCAAACAAATCAGGAACGCACGACTGTCACGGTGCACCTTTAGGCGCTGAAGAAATTGCAGCAACACGTAAACAATTAGGTTGGGAGCACGGTCCTTTTGAAATTCCGTCGGAAGTTTACTCAGAGTGGGATGCGAAAGAAGCAGGCGCAGCTAAGGAAGCAGCGTGGAACGAGAAACTTGCAGCTTATGAAGCAGCATACCCAGAATTGGCAGCAGAATTCAAACGCCGAGTAAATGGTGAGCTTCCTGCGCAGTGGGAAGAAAAAGCATCGGCAATCATCGCTGATCTTCAAGCTAACCCAGCTAACATCGCTTCACGTAAAGCGTCTCAAAACGCGCTAGAGTCTTTCGGAGCTATGCTACCAGAATTCCTAGGTGGCTCTGCTGACCTAGCACCTTCTAACTTGACTATGTGGTCTGGCTCTAAGTCTCTAACCGCTGAAGACTCATCAGGTAACTACATCCACTACGGTGTTCGTGAATTTGGTATGACAGCGATCATGAACGGTCTTGCATTGCACGGCGGATTCGTACCGTACGGCGCGACGTTCCTAATGTTCATGGAATACGCTCGTAACGCGATGCGTATGGCGGCTCTGATGAAAATTCAGAACATCCAAGTTTATACGCATGACTCTATCGGTCTTGGCGAAGATGGCCCAACTCACCAACCGGTTGAGCAAATCGCTTCTCTACGCCTAACTCCAAACATGAGCACATGGCGCCCGTGTGACCAAGTTGAATCAGCAGTGGCTTGGAAGCTGGCGATTGAGCGTAAAGATGGCCCTTCTGCGCTTATCTTCTCTCGTCAAAACCTGGCACAGCAAGACCGTGACGCTGAGCAAGTGGCAAACATCGCTAAGGGTGGTTACATCCTGAAAGATTGTGAAGGCAAACCTGAACTTATCATCATTGCAACGGGTTCTGAAGTTGAGCTAGCGGTTAACGCTGCGGCTGAATTAACGGCTGAAGGCAAAAAAGTTCGCGTAGTATCTATGCCTGCAACTGATGCGTTCGACAAGCAAGATGCGCAGTACCGTGAGTCTGTACTTCCGTCTGACGTTACAGCACGTATCGCAGTAGAAGCTGGCATCGCTGACTTCTGGTACAAGTACGTTGGCTTTGGTGGCAAGATCATCGGTATGACAACGTTCGGCGAATCTGCGCCAGCTGGTGAGCTATTTAAGATGTTTGGTTTCACGACTGAAAATGTTGTTAACACAGCAAAAGAGCTGCTGGCTTAATCGCATCGCAGTAAGTTAATTTGTTACTAAAAGGTCTAGCTTCTTGTTAGGCCTTTTTTATTGTCTGTTATTTAGCGGTTTATTTAGATCAGTGAAGTCCCTATACTTTAGCAAACTTGATCTAGCGCAAACTTATTATGCACATCCCTTTAGCCGGTTTATGGCAGCTATCGCCATTGACTGACCTTTCTATCCCTCAAGATGATATTACTTTTCCAGGGCCACTCAGCGCGGTGTTGCCGAGCAATCTTTCGGAAGACGATATCGTCAAGCAGGAATGGCACCTAATGCATGATATTGAAGTTGATGAAGCGATGTTGTCGAATTCAGCGGTAGATCTAGTGATATCGGGTATTGGTTATCATGCTGAAATTCGAATCAATGGAGAGGCTATTTTTGATTGTGACGACTTTCAAGAGCATTATCGAAAAGATGTGCTTCCCTATCTGCAATTGGGGAGAAATCGTTTTGAAATTCTGTTTCTTGAACCTGATGATGATTGGTTACTCGACGAAGAACACGATGAAATTGGCAATCTAGCCCCTCTCGTATCGAACGAAATTGAAGATCGAATGGGGATTTGGCACACACCTTATTTAGACGTCTTGCCAACGGTGCGTTTGGATCGTGTGGAGACTGAACAAGTTTGCCATTTAGTGGGGGGGTGTGAGCTCCTTGTACACTTACATTACACAGTGTTCAAGCCAGGTTTGCTTTCCGCTGAGATCAAATTCAATGGCATGACTTACCGTCTTCCCATTGATGTTAGAGCTTCAAAAGCGACGGCGATATTTCAACTGGATGCGCCAAAATATATTCAGCCAGAAGGAAAGTTGCTTGAGGACGATTGTTACCAGTTAGATGTTCAACTTGAACAGACTCATCAAACTCACCAAATTGGATTAGTGAATGGCAGTGATGAAGGGACAACTTTGCATTATCAGCGCGAGATTCCCCCTGTTTTTTAAGTGAGTTGTTTCGTTTATTGAACTTGTCTAATGAGCCGTTGGATCAGTTCATTCATCGTCGCGTTTAGTGAGCACAGTGCCATTGTGAAGAGTGCTTACTTTGCCATATTTTTTCATGGAAATAGTATGCACAGGTATTAAAAGCAGGCTCTACGGTTGCCATTATTCCACCGACTAACGCATCCCCCGTTAATAGATAAACCACACCAAATGCCACACTGAAATGGACGCCTGCAAAACTCATTGTTTTTATTTTTGTTGAGCGAGAAAAGCGTTTCAGTGCTTGCCATTGATTCCATATTTTTTCGTGGAAATAGAATGCAAACGTATTCACTGTGGGCTCGATCATCGCAATTAAGCTACCGATGAGAATATCGCCCGTTAAGATATAAGCGACACTAAAGGCAATAGTGAAGTGAATAGCGGCAAAGTTGAGTGTTTTTTTCATTAGGATTCTCAAATCAGTTCTTGTGGGTATAGGAGCATTATTGAGAATTATTATCATTAATTAAAATGGTTATTGCCTATCGGTTTCATCAGCCATTTCTATGGTAATGATCAGTGCGTCAACGCAGATGAGCTTTACAAAAATTAAGAAGCGACAGATAAAGAAAAACGTAACCCTGATAGAAAAGATTACGTTTAGAGAAGATTACGATTATATTTTTACCGATCTGATACCATGCAGGCGTTGTCACAACTAGCCTTGAGGCTTGACAACCATGACGTTAATTCGCGAATTTTGTACCACTTTGCTGGCGACAGAGCCTAGCACCGCATGATCAAGCTTAGAGCGTTTATGGCTTGGCATAACAATAAGGTCAGCCCCCAGTTTTTCTGCGTACTCTAAAATGGTTGAATAAGGCTTGCCCTCAGCGACATGTACTTTGTACACAATCTTGTCGTCAATGTGCTGGACAGCGAACTGTCTAAGTTGCTCTTTGACATCTTCCTTCATTTTTTGCGCGGCATCTTTCGGGAAATAGGTGGCCACCATCGACATATGTATCCCCGGCAATACATTCAAAAGATGTATCTGCGCTTTTGAATGCTTAGCGTGCCAAACAGCCAACTCAACCGCTTTGTCTGAAAAGCCTTTATCATTTAAATCTACAGGAACAAGGATTTGTTTATACATTATTTTTACTCTTGATATTTTTGGCTGATAGCCAAGCTAATCCTTTCAAATATTGGCCTTATCTCGCGACAATCTAATACGGAATAAGGCCATCTCATTATGTCATAACGCTCATTACGCGCTCAGTTGTTCCTTTCTAGCACGTCTTTGTTGGTTCAGTCCTAGACCGATTAAGATCAATAGGGCAGGGACAAATACCCACTCTTTCATTGGACGATCCGCGTCTTGGACAATCCATTTGATTTCCCAATCAAAGTCAATACCTGCCGCTTCTGCTGGGCTGCCAAATTCAACCATATCAACAATCATTTGGTCATCATTTTGAGTCAGCATGAGACCCATTGAAGCTATGCGTTCTTCTGATGTCACCGCTCGATCTTCGAAAGGTAAACGCACCGTTCTTTCTAGGTAGCGTCCTTCGATGTTCTCACCCGCCACTTGCATCTCAAGCTGCTGTCCAATATCGAGTTTTCCAGTAATCTCTGCAATCTCAACACCTGGAGAGTAAACTTTAGCAGGGTATACCATATCCCACCAAAACCCAGGTCTAAAGAAAGTGAAAGTTAACACGAGCAATAACACGGTTTCCCACCATTTACTCTTAGTTAACCACCAACCTTGCGTTGCTGCTGAGAAAATGAGTATAGCCACTATCGAGGAGAAAATGGTTAAAGCTAAGTGCCACCAACTATCAATACCCATCAATAGCAGTTGAGTATTGAAAACGAACATAAACGGTAAAATCGCGGTTCGTATGTCGTAGGTAAAGCCTTGAATACCTGTTCGTATTGGATCTGACTTTGCGATAGCCGCGGCTGCAAACGC
>NZ_JBNGCJ010000679.1:0-1032 GCF_049974785.1 Vibrio genomosp. F10 str. 9ZD137 | reverse complement strand
TATAAGAGGATTCTGGATCGGCGTCCTTGCGGGCAGCCAATAGCTGCTCAAGTTGATGAAGCCACACCATTTGAGACTCTTCTTGCTTATCCGCATCCCAACATGTTGTGGTACCGGTGTGACACGTAGGACCAATGGGATTGGCCTTGACAAGAAGCGTGTCATTATCGCAATCAAGGGAAATATTCACCAATTGAAGAACGTTCCCTGATGTTTCACCTTTGGTCCAAAGGCGCTCTTTGGTTCTTGAGAAAAATGTAACCTGCTGAGTTTCTGCTGTTTTATCAAGCGCTGCCTGATTCATGTAGCCCATCATCAAGACTTGCCCTGAGGTAAAGTCTTGCACAACAGCAGGAACCAAACCATCGACTTTATTCCAGTCTATTCGTTCAGAAAGATCATTTATCTTCGATACATTAAAACTCATACTCGTACCTCTATACCTTCTGCGTTTAAATATTGCTTCAGTTCACCAATATTGATGACTTGCTTATGAAATACCGATGCAGCAAGCGCTCCATCGACATTCGTTTGTTTATACGCTTGTGCAAAATGCTCCATTGCACCAGCACCACCAGAAGCGATGAGAGGCACATGGCAGACTTCGCGTACCATATTCAATTGCTCGATATCGTAGCCATTACGCACGCCATCTTGGTTCATCATATTCAGTACGATTTCACCCGCGCCTCGTTTTTGCACTTCTTGAACCCAATCTCTTGTTTCCCAGCTTGTGGCTTTGGTTCGCTCTTCATCACCCGTAAACTGATAAACCTGATACTTACCCGTGTCTTTGTCGTAGTATGAATCGATACCCACAACAATACACTGCACACCAAATTTATCGGCGAGGTCAGTGATCAACTGAGGGTTTGCCAGTGCTGGTGAGTTGATTGACACTTTATCCGCTCCAAACTCTAAAATACGGGCCGCGTCTTCAGCAGATTTAATTCCACCAGCGACACAGAAAGGGATATCAATCACCTCTGCCACGCGGGCGACCCAGCTCTTATCCACAACACGGCCATCACT
>NZ_JBNGCJ010000678.1:0-3418 GCF_049974785.1 Vibrio genomosp. F10 str. 9ZD137 | reverse complement strand
GGCGCTGCACTCATTGGAATGTTTAACGCCACGCTACGGCCCGGGATCAGCATTGTTATGGATGCGGTAAATCTTGAAAATGTGGTAAAGAGCGCGAACCTGGTTATTACGGGTGAAGGCCGCATCGATAGCCAAACCATTCATGGGAAAACCCCGATAGGCGTTGCGCGTGTTGCAAAACAGTTTAAGCTTCCTGTCATCGCGATCGCAGGGTCGACAGCGGCAGATTGTAACGTGGTTTATGAGCATGGTATTGATGCGGTCTACAGCGTTGTTCTTGGCGCTACGGATCTACCAACGGCGTTAAAAGAAGCCGCATTTAATGTTGAAATGACATCTAGAAATGTCGCAAAAGCTCTGTCGATTCGGCTGTAACTGAATGAAATAATGAGTTTCATGTAGAGTAAATCTGAGACCAAAGGACATCATATTGATGTCCTTTTTTTTCATTGTAGGGTGGGAGATTGACGACCGAATAGCAATTTACAAAGGTTGGTATCCCTGACACACTTCCAGTGAACTTAATCCCAATGAGTTTATGTTTAGGGTTTATGTTTCAGCAGTACCGAAATACTTAACCCACCGCATTTCGGTGGAGAGTTATTTTTGTTTGTTTACTCGTTAAACATGTAAATAAACAGATAAACGTGAAATTTTAGAGGCCGTCATTTGCATACTGATCAGAATCGAGTCAAAAAGGCAACACGCATAGAAAGTGTCATGAACTCTGCCATGTGGCATTTGGGCCAGCGCGATCTGACCGAAAGCGAGCTGATCAATAAGCTTCGAATCAAAACCGATAACGAAGATTGGATCACTCAGACAATAGAAAAGTTGCGCCGGTTAGATTATCTGAAGCCAGATAATGAATTCGCTGAACAGTTTGCAGAGCGCGCTTTTTCAAGTGAGTACGGCTCGGGTTATATTCTGGAAAAATTGAAGAAGAAAGGCATAGCCGGTGCGCTGATCCAAGAGGCCATCGAGAAAGTAAAGCAAGAGCGACAAATCGATGAACAGACGATACTGACCGAACGAGTGAATCACTATTATCAAGAATTCACCATGAGCAAAGAAAAGCTGGTGGCCGCGCTACAAAAACGCGGGTTCAGTTACGCTCAAATTAACGAAAGTCTTCGGCAGCATCCCAGTTTTGCTCAGTTACGTTCAAACCTAGAAATTAAAGCTGAAAAAGCCGATCTGGAAAAGGAAGTGCTGAAATATGTGCGTAAAGGAAAGGGCCTAACGGTTATTCGTCAAGAATTGCGTCAGCGAAAAATTGATGTGACGGATCTCGACGCCTTGATCGGCAAGCTCGTTGAATCAGGAGAAATCGATTTTTATAGCGCGTGTTTAGAGCAGTTGGAAAAGAAATCGTACGATCTAAACATCCATAAAGAGCGAAGTAAAGCGTACGCAATGTTAAGCCGAAAAGGGTTTTCTTCAGAAGAAATTCAATTCGCACTCAGTGAAATCAATTAAAAAGAAAGCAGTTAAAAAGAAAATAGTGAGGACGAAAACAGCAAGAAAGCGACAACATAGAAAGTCGACTCGGTTGCATTCATGTATAGACGATTGTACAGAAATTAGACCGTTGATCATGGCTTTTTTGTTTACGCTAACAACAAATATCGTTACTGTAATTCGTGAATCATAATAACAACAAGGATTGTCTGAGACGCATGAACAGCACAATAGAAACCATTTTAGGTCACCGATCCATTCGTAAATATACACAGCAGCCAATAGAACAACAGCAGTTGGAGGCGATCATTCAAGCGGGGTTAGCCGCCTCATCGTCCAGTATGTTGCAGGTTGTCTCTATCGTCAGAGTGACAGACAAAGATAAGCGAAAACTGCTGGCTCAATATGCGGGTAATCAAGCATATGTAGAGAGTGCTGCTGAGTTTCTTGTGTTTTGTATCGACTACCAGCGCCACGTTGAAATAAACCCACAGGTCCAAGCTGACTTCACGGAGCTGACTCTTATTGGCGCTGTCGATTCGGGAATCATGGCGCAAAACTGTTTATTGGCCGCTGAATCATTAGGGTTAGGTGGCGTGTACATTGGCGGATTACGTAATAACGTTCAACAGGTTGATGAACTTCTCGGGCTTCCTCAAAATAGCGCGGTACTTTTTGGCATGTGTTTGGGGCACCCGGATCAACAACCTGAGCTGAAGCCTCGTTTACCTGCTCATGTCATTCTGCACGAGAACCAGTATCAGCCGCTGAGTTTGGACGATATTAAAAACTATGACGATTCCATGCAAAGTTACTACGCTAATCGTTCAACTAACCAGAAACAAACGAGCTGGTCACAAGACATAACAGGTAAGCTTTCAGGGGAGTCACGCCCACACATCCTTCCTTACTTGAATGGGAAAGGATTAACCAAACGATAGAGCTTTAAACACACTCATCATGAAGTGCCTAATGAATTTTGGAGTGGTACGCCATTCTAGCTCAGCCATAGGCTCTTCATCTATTTTTTCCGTTGATCTTTTCATTGATGTTTTAAGATTATCCCCTATATTCTGACAAGTCTCTGTCTCCTCAGGAAAAAACATGGAAAATAACACCATTCAGGATGTGGTCAGTGAGTTGCTTACTGATTCTGGTGATGCCAGCTCGCAACAAGCCGTAATAGAGCAGTGGGAGCAAGATAACTCGGCTGTCGATGTTGCGCTGTTACTCGAATCTCTCCCGCTTACCGAGCGTTTAGGTACATGGGAGCAACTTTCAGATACGATGAAAGTGCCTGTGCTGGTTGAGATGCGTGCAGATGCGAGCACGTCGATCCTAGATAATCAAGACGACGGTACATTGCTGGCTCTGTTTACCGGGATAGATGCTGATACCTTGCTCGAATTGCAAGACAGCATCCCTGATCATTTGCTCGAAAACGTACTTGGGCTGATGAATGAAGAGCAGCAAAATCGCTATTCTGCTGCGCAACAATTTGACGATGAAGAAGTAGGGCACTGGTGTGATCACCAGCCTTTAGTGGTGCCAGCAAAAACCAAAATCAAAGTGGTCATGCGATTGCTGCGCCGCAACCTTCCACCACATAGTCACGTGATTTATCTGGTCGATAGCCGTGGCAACTGGACAGGAACGGTGCGTATCAATCGTTTATTTGATGTTGAACCGACACTGCGAATTTCAGAGCTGTCAGAAGATGATTTTCCATCCCTTGATGCAAAGGAAGACATTTATTCCGCGTCCAATAAAGTCTCACTCAGTGGCGAATCTTCTTTACCCGTTATCACTGAAAGTGGCTTATTGATTGGCCGTTTAGACATGGGCACCGCCTACAAACTCCAAAGTGAGAAAGCGGAATCTCAATTGATGGCACAAGCGGGTCTTGGTGAAGATGAAGACCTTTTTGCCTCGGTACGAAAAAGCGCACAAAATCGAG
>NZ_JBNGCJ010000677.1:0-1751 GCF_049974785.1 Vibrio genomosp. F10 str. 9ZD137 | reverse complement strand
CTTCTAAAAACATGTAGCGGCTGTCTTCTCGTCTTGAACGATCACCGGCTCTGAAACTCCGCTGTAAATAGTCAAAACCTTCAGTAATATCATTCGGTGGGTAAACACCATCATTCATACCCAGTAAACACACCACATTAAACGGTATTGAACGCATAGGCATGAGGGTACAAAAGTTGACTTGCCCTGCTAAGAAACGCTGACTGATTCGAGTACCTGAGAGCTTATTGTTCAGATATAAGCTAACGACACTCGGGGCTAACTCTTGATGATACCCCGCGTCGAACAACTGCTCTTTTAACGTAAAGAGCGTATCTCGAATGGCAACCAGAGCCACTTCACCTTCTAATTCAACCGTAAAGAAATCATCCAATAACTGGTTGAGTGTTTCTCGCCAACGTTCAACGGATTGAGTCTGCGCTAGCCTCTTACGGTAATCGCCAATCAGCTCAATGAAGTGTGCCAGTTTTCCTGCTAATTCAGCCTGTATGCCTTGCACTTCATTATAAGGAGCCAGTAACTCACCGTTTTGGTTGTCACCCATTTGGAACAGCCCTGAATCCTCCGTCATGGCGTAGCCAAGCATCATCCTTTGAATGCCAAACTGCCAAGTATTTTGAGTCGCCTCAGGCAATTCAAACTCTTTTGCTGTGAATGCATCAAGCCCCCAGCGGATGCCCGACTCTTCAATCCAGCGTTTTGCCTGTGTGAACTCTTCATCACTTAAGCCAAACTTAGCCATCATGGCTGGGGTTTCAAGTAACTCAAGAAGTTCAGACGCCAAGCATCGTGTATTCGGTAAATCCACCAACTGCATAAAAGCCGCTAAAATGGGGCTTTCCTGGGTAGCCGTTCGGTCAGAAATAGAAAAAGGAATGTAGCGTTCTCCGGGCGCGTTACCGAACACAGCTTGAATAGCAGGACTATAGGCGTTGATATCAGGCACCATAACAATGATATCGCGCGGCTTTAAACCAGAATGGTGGTCAAACATACCAAGCAATTGATCATGCAAGACTTCAACTTCACGCATAGCGCTGTGACAAGCATGTAAAGACACGGAGCCATCATCCAACGTGACGACTTGTTTATGGGTACTGGAATCGAGGCGTTCATCGTTTTGATGCTCTTCAAGGTTTAAAATATCGGCCTGAAGCTGATGAAGCAACGAATCTCTAGGGATATCAACAAACGCTTCGATTTCATGTGACTCTAGCTGAGAGAGCAAAAACAGATTGTCTCGCCCTAGCTTACCCAAAGAAGCCAACAAATTATTACCAGCAACATCGGTATGGAGTTCATCGACAACGTTATCTGCAAGTGACCCTTTTAACTGTTCCGTTTGCCCACCAATCTCGGAGTGATCATTTTGCCACTCGAGATGTTGGCGATGCTTTGCGGCCAATTTCGACAGATATTTTTTGTCTCGCACCTCTCCCCAGTAGTACCGACAAGGGTTGGTAAACATGAGGTGGACATCAATATGCTCACCAATCGCTTTTAATGCATCCATATAACGTGGAGGCAACGAGGAAATACCAAAAACAAACAGGCGTTTAGGTAGGTGACTTAATGAACCTTGGTAGTGCGCTAAAGTTTCAATAAATTCCGCGTAAAGATTGGCTCGATGATACGGCGACTGTTCAAGTTCGATCGTATAGTCATAAAGTGCTTGCCATAAGATTGGCTGCCAAGGGTGATCCCCTTCCAGTTCAGCGACCGTTTGCCCGGCTTCCCAAGCGGCTATCCAC
>NZ_JBNGCJ010000676.1:0-3517 GCF_049974785.1 Vibrio genomosp. F10 str. 9ZD137 | reverse complement strand
CAGGTGTCCGCGCCGAATGGCTCGAATGTAGCGGGTACTTTGTATACGCAGCCAATGAAATTTGACGCTTCGTTACCCTCAGGGAAACTTAGCCAAGAAAACGCCTGGTTTACTGCAACAGAAGTCGGCTTTGAGCAAGCATGGCGAGCCTCTAGTGACGATTTAAAGGTTGGTGACGCGATTACAAGGCGTGTGACCGTGAGCGCGAAAGACAGCTTATCTATATTGTTGCCTGCTCTTTTAACCAATCAGTCAACTCAGCAATATCAGGCTTATCCACAGCCGAATTTGCTTGATGATACGCAAGAACGAGGTAATTATCGTTCAAGTCGCACAGAAGAATCTGTTTACGTTATTCAACAAGGTGGTGAACTGACGTTACCTGATTATTCGTTTCAGTGGTGGGACAGCAAAAATCAACGTCTTGAAACCGTAGTCGTAAAAGGTGAAGTGTTTAAAGCAAGGCATACTCTTCAATCGTTTATCAAAACCTATTTCTTGCAGTTCGTTATTGTTATCAGTGTTGCTATCGCTTTGGTGACTTTGTTGATGGTTGTAAATCGTTATTACCGAAACAAACCAGCGCCAAGCTGGTGGGTATTACGTTGCTTATTGAAAGACGGACAATGGCCAGAGATTAGGACCTTTGTCTATGAGCAATTGAGGCTACAGACCTCGCAACTTGAACTCAGTAAAACCACGCAGCAGGTACAGTGGCAAGCAGACAGTGAGCGATTTCAACAAGGCGAGGAGAATAAAGCGGTATTAATGAGATTATGGAAAGGACTTCGTTTGGTGTCTACTAAACCGTCTAACCATCGATTATTCTCGTCAATCATACTGCGTTTGAAGCTACCTAAAGCATTATTAGATTTAGAAGATAAGCTGAAGTAAACCGTTTAAAAAATACAACCAATAAGCGCTCTAAGCGGTTGGTTTAGCGTGGAGCTATGCACAACTTTTTGCGAATCTTATCGAATTAAAGAAGCCGTTTCTCTATGATAGAGATCCTGCTTCTTTAATCTGGAACCTTATGAAAAGTACCGAGCTCAATTTGATTCCAATATTTGTCGCGATTTACGAAGAGCAGAACTTATCGAGAGCGGCAAATCGAATGGATATAAGTCAGCCTGCCGTCAGTAAAGCCCTCGCAAGACTGAGAGATATCTATGACGAACCCTTATTTCATAGAACGACATCTGGGGTTGAGCCAACCACATTTGCAACGGACATTTACCCTGCAATGGCTGCCGCGCTTAAAAACTTTACATCCACGTTATCTGCATCTAGGGACTTTGATCCCAAAACATCGAATCGCGTATTCTCTATTGCGTGTGTTTCGTCAGCAAGCTACGAGTTAATGCCTAAGGTGATGAGCCTTATTAGTCAGGCCGCACCAGATATCACACTAGAAGTTCATCCATTGTTTACAGAAGATTATGAATCGGACTTAAGACTACAGAGACACGATATCATTCTGGATATGAAACCAAGGGGAAGAACGACGTTAAAGCATGAAGTCATTTCCATTGAAGAATTGGTCGTTGTTTGTCGTTCCGACCACCCAACGATTGGTGATACTATCGACATGAAAGAGTTCCTAGCCAACGAACACGTTGTTGTAGCCCGTTGGCATGCTCGTAAAAGTCTTTTGAGTTCTGAGGACTTTGGTGATTTAGAGAAACGCAAAATTGTCTACCGAGCGCCAGGTGTGGTTGAGATGCTTCCAGTGATTGAAGGCTCTGACTATATTGGTTTGCTACCGCTCTCTTCTGTGCAGTGTTTTTCAAAGAAGTACAAAGTAAAAACGTTGCCCTTGCCGTTTCAGTTGAATAACTGCGACATGTGCATGATTTGGCACCCCAGCCGAAGTAATGAGTCGAGCCATCAATGGCTACGGTCAAAAATCAAGGCCGCGGCCAAGGCTTTACCCCATTAATTCGGGTTAATATCTCTTCGCCAGTGGCGATTTAAAGTAACCATCACACATAGTATAAGGGTCGCTTATCGTTATTTGATAAGCAGCCCTTTGCGTGTAACGTTACTGGTTGAAATTACCAGGGCGAAGAGCTCGAGTGTTATTCAGTAACTGGTATTTAGTAACTAGTATTCAGTCACCTCAGCGAGTACTTCACCAATAGAACCACTTGGCTGAGTAATGCCTAACTTGTTAGACAGAGTCGGGGCAATATCGTAGGGCGTAATTGCCCGTGTTACTTTTTGTGATTTGATATCAAACCCAGCAAAAATAACAGGTACGTGTGTATCATAGCGCCATGGAGAACCATGCGTTGAAGCGATTTGTAATCCTTCCATATCATTAATGTAGCTTCTTGGAGTAAACACGACATACACATCACCAGAACGAGCCGGGTGATAGTTGTTTTTGATCAGTCGCGTTAAATGAGTATCTGGAACTTGATTACGAGCAATATCACTACTTGAAACCGCGTAAGCAACACCACTGATTTTAGAGACTTCATCAGCAATCGCATTTTGTACTTGTGCTAAATTAACCTTTTTCTTCGCGATAACATCATGGTTCAAATAAATATAAGGTTGGGCAAACAATCTTATAGCGTCAGTACCTAGCCCAAATTCACGCTTCAAGCGTTGCTCAACACCTTGTGATAATAACGTATCTTTGTTGAAGTACAGCGCCTGCTTAAACCCTAAGGCGTTCGCTGCTGGTGATGCTTCTGGCACGCCATGATCAGCGGACAATACGATCAGTGTGTTTTCTAAACCGACCTGGCTATCAATCGTTTTCAGCATTTTTGCAATGGTTCTGTCTAAGCGAATCAGGTTATCTTCTGTTTCTAGGCTTTCTGGGCCATAAAGGTGAATCACATAGTCGTTAGAGGAAAAACTGATCGATAGATAATCGGTAACGTCTCTTTTACCGAGCTGCTCTTGCATAAGCAAAGTACTTGCAAAGTTTTCTGTGAGCTCGTCACCAGCAGGGCTCACTGTTAGTGTGGTGCTGAAGTACTTGTAGCTTGCAGGACCGTAAGGGTGAGGGAATGTTCGTTGAAACCCTGCGAGATCCACTTTATGGTCTGGGCTTGGTTCGTCTAGGGTGTATTGATCGCGTGGTAAAGAAAGCTCCCATCGTTGCTTGGAATATTGGTCAGCAATTTTTTTCTCGTTCCAGCGAGTTACCCATGCAGGGTAGTTGTCGTAATAATAATTGCTGGTGACAAACTCAGATTGTGCTTTCGAAAACCAAAATGCTTTGCCACTGTGCCCGGCTAAGGAAATCGCTCCACGATCTTTCACTGACACAGCAAATACCTTTGACATTCCACTTGTAGATACGGTTAATTCATCACTAAAGGTGGTGGAAAGGATAGGCATTGGCGATCGGCCATCACCTTGCGCCGTTTTTTGCGTTGGATCGATTTCTGTCAATTTGTCAACGCCAGCCCCTGCTGTCAGTATGTGATAGTTTGCATATTCAACGTTGTAGACTAAGCGCTCTGCGTTACGGTCATACCATACGTTGCCAATCATCCCA
>NZ_JBNGCJ010000675.1:0-1882 GCF_049974785.1 Vibrio genomosp. F10 str. 9ZD137 | reverse complement strand
GGTTTTACCGCCGATATCTCGGCGTTTGAGTGGTTGTGCTCGCCACCCTGTGCCGTTCCACCCTGTACCATCACGCCAGTTGCCGCCACCCCAAACATTGCTGTACATCATTTCGCGCATTAAGAATGCGGTTTGTTCAGAGATAACTTGCGGTGCATATTGAGGTTGATTAAGGTCGACATCCTGCTCCATAAATTCATTGCTACTATCACTGTCAGGGGTAGTGAGCATTTCACAGTTTTCGCGACATATTGTTTTTGGAGTAGCTTGCCATTCAATGTCACCAAATCGGCTCTCTACACGGCCAATATAAAATGGGTCGACATAATAACCGCCATTAGCAAACACCGAGTAGCCTTGGGCCATTTTCACCGGAGTGAGACTGCCTGCGCCAAGTGCTATCGTCTCCGAGCGGGGAAGCTCATCAATATCAAATCCAAAACGGGTTAAGTACTCGCGAGTCTCGTCGAGGCCAACCGCTCTTAACACGCGAACCGCCATGACGTTTTTAGACTGTGCTAGACCAATGCGAACGCGAGTCGGGCCTGTATAGGTTGGTGGTGAGTTTTTAGGGCGCCATGCGGTACCTTGGCTTTTGTCCCACTGGTTGATCGGAGCATCGTTCACTAGAGTCGCCAGAGTCATGCCTTGATCCATTGCTGCGGCATAGATAAATGGCTTAATACTGGAGCCCACTTGTCGAACCGATTGAGTGGCGCGGTTAAATTTGTTGTGCACGAAGTTAAAGCCACCGACGAGTGACAAAATAGCGCCGTTTTCTGGATTCATCGCTACAAAAGCCGTATTGGCATTAGGAACTTGGCTTAAACGCCAGATAGGTTCAATACCGAGTTTGGCAATGTCGTCATTGCTATCGTCAGAGGCAATCTCTGAATTCACTTCATTTTCAAGGATCGGATCGGCCTGTTCTGCGGTGTTACGTACCCAGATTTGTTCACCCACGGATAAAATATCTGAGGCTGCCTTTGGTTCTGGACCTTGGCGGTCATCGGTTAAAAAGCGACGAGCCCAATTCATTTGCGCCCATTCGACTTGTTGCGGGCCGTGATTTTTCACCCAAATAGACGCGGTGTTGCCTTGAATATCAGTGACGATGGCAGGCAGCAATGCGCCATAAGTCGGTTCTTTTGCTAGGTGACGTCGAAATTCTTGAGCAGTGTTCAGTGTTGGCGCTTTTGTCCATACCACTTTTTCTGCGCCTCGGTAACCATGACGCTCATCGTAGGCCAGGAGATTATCAATCGCGGCCTTATTGGCGGCCTCTTGTAATTTAGAATCAACCGTGGTGTAAACGCTCATACCTTGCGTATAAGCGGCTTCGCCATGTTGTTCAACCATCCAAGCGCGTGCTAATTCAGCCACATACGGCGCACTCAGTTCTATTTCTGCACTGTGATAGCGCGATTCGATGACTTCAGCTCTCGCGTCATCAAATTCGCCTTGAGTAATGTAATTCTCATCGAACATGCGTCGCAGTACCACATTACGTCGATTCGTGGCTCTTTCAAGCGAGTAAATCGGGTTCATGGTCGATGGCGCTTTTGGCATGCCGGCAAGCGTGGCTAATTCACTGAGTGTTAGCTCGTTGAGATCGCGCCCGAAGTAGGTTTGCGCTGCGGCGCCAAAGCCATAAGAGCGATAGCCCAAGAAAATCTTGTTAACGTATAGCTGCATGATTTCTTGCTTGCTTAGCGATTGTTCAATCCTAATTGCCAGGAATATCTCTTTGATCTTTCTTATTATTTTCTTCTCATTAGACAAGAAAAAGTTACGTGCCAGTTGCTGAGTGATCGTACTTGCCCCTTGCTTTGCTGATCCTGACATCGCCACGACGACGGCGGCACGAGCAATACCAATCGGG
>NZ_JBNGCJ010000674.1:0-1841 GCF_049974785.1 Vibrio genomosp. F10 str. 9ZD137 | reverse complement strand
TTGGTCAAATGCCAGCTTGGAAAGATGCGTTAGGCGAAGACGGTGTGAAAGAAGTGGTTTCATACACTTTAAGTCTTTCTGGTCGTTCAGTGAATGCTCGAGAAGCGGAAGCGGGTAAGGCTAGGTTTGTTGTCTGTGCTGCATGTCATGGTACAGATGGTAAAGGTAACCCTGCTGTTGGTGCACCTGACCTAACGGATCAAGTTTGGCTATATGGTGGTTCACGTGCTGACGTAACAGAAACACTAATGAATGGTCGTTCTGGCGTAATGCCTGCTTGGAAGGATATTCTAGGCGAGGACAAAATTCAGCTTGTGTCTGCGTATGTTTGGAGTCTGACAAACTCAGATAATAAGTAACAATTCAATAACAGCCCCTTTATAAGGGGCTGTCTTTTCTATAGTTTTACATTCTTCTTTCTTTTTGTTGTAGAGAACTTTTTTATGGTACTTCCTTGGTATAAACAGTTTTGGCCGTGGTTTCTAATCATACTACCGGCTACCGTCGTGGTTTGGACTATCGCAACAGTGGTTGTTTTTTCTCAGAACTCTGTTTCTTTGGTGACAGAGGATTACTATAAAAAAGGCAAAGGCATCAACATCGATATTTCAAAAGTTCGAGTGGCTAAAGAGCTTGGGCTTTCTGCGACTGTCCAGTCTCAAGGTAATACGGTAGTGTTTCAGGTCGATAAGGGCTCGTTAGAACATTACCCTGCAATTACCGCTATGTTCGCACACAGAACGTTAGCCGATCGTGATTTTAGCCGTTTGGTGACGTCAGATGCTAACGGTACATATCGATTACAGCTAGATACGGAGCTTCAGGGGCCTTGGTTTATCGAGCTTTCACCTCATGATAAACAATGGCTTATTCAAGGCCGCGTTGGCTTTCCTTCAGACGCTACAATCCCATTAATGAATTAATACTATGTGCAAATCGTGTTATCACTGCGGTGAAGAAGTACCAGTCAACACGGATTTTAAGGTTGAGATCTTAGATGAGATTCGTCCAATGTGTTGTCCGGGTTGTGAAACCGTAGCGCAAACTATTGTTGATAGTGGATTAATTTCTTATTACCAATTCCGTACCGCACCTGCCGACAAAGTTGACTTGGTTCCGGAACAATTATTAAGCTTAATACATTATGACAACGAAGAAGTTCAATCTGAGTTTGTTCGACATAATGAAAACAGTTCGGAAGTGACACTGTCTATAGATGGCGTTTCTTGTGCAGCCTGCGCTTGGTTGATCGAAAAACATCTGACCAAAGTGAAAGGCGTTCAATCGATCAGGGTGAACACGACAACGAACCGAGCGTTGCTGGTGTGGGACAAGTCTCTCGTCAAGCTCAGTGAACTGATCTCAAGCATTCATACTTTAGGATATAAAGCCGCGCCTTTTGAGGCCGATCAACATGAAGCTTCCTATCACCAGTCAATGAAACAATACCTCTATCGATTAGGTATTGCGGGTATTGCTACCATGCAGGTTATGATGCTAGCGGTCGCACTATACCTAGAAGTGTTTGGTGATTTAGAGCCTGAGTTTAAGAACTATTTTCGCTGGGTAAGCTTAATTTTCGCTACTCCCGTCCTACTCTATTCTGCCCTTCCTTTTTACCTGAACGCTTGGCGTAGTATTCGTGGTAAGACATTGGGAATGGATGTCCCTGTTTCCATCGCTCTAATTTTTGCTTATGTAGCAAGTTTAATGGCAACGGTGACTGAGCAAGGTGAAGTATTCTTCGAATCGATTTCGATGTTTACTTTCTTCCTATTAGTTGGGCGGTTTCTTGAAATGCGTGCTCGTCGAAAAGCAGCGGCTGCCAGTGGTAATTTACT
>NZ_JBNGCJ010000673.1:0-3405 GCF_049974785.1 Vibrio genomosp. F10 str. 9ZD137 | reverse complement strand
GACCCGCTCTTCCGATCTTCTCATGCTTTAGACCTAGAGATGCGCACAAGCATAGTTCCACAAGAGAAGAGAAGCCGCTATCTACTCACTTGTGAGGTGCCTAACGCTGTCTAATGGTAAGTTTGGTAGAAGAAATAAAGTGTAATCGCAACACTAGAACCAATCACAAAGTAACGAATGTACGCTTGAGGTATTTTTGAAGATATTCTCGCCGCAGCATAGCCTCCAACTAAAGAACCAACCAATACCGCTCCGCCGCGATGCCAATCAATCACATTCTCAAAAATAAACAACACAATGGCCGAAAGAGACACACAAGAAGAAATAACCAGCTTGAGCCCATTCATTTGGTGAATATTTTGACAGCCGGCCAAAACCAGATAACTTAAGGCAACAATACCTAATCCTGCGTTGAAAAAGCCGCCGTACGCAGAGACAAACAACAAGATCAGTGCCAACGTAATGCTTGCCAATCTTTTTGAATATTGCCCCTGAGGAACTAAACGTTTCACTATCTGTTGTATGGGTTGGCCAAAGATGAACAGGAGGGTTGCAAACCCAAGTAACCATGGAATAGAAACGATAAAAGTATTCTCTGGGATACTCAAAAGCAGGTAAGCACCGAGCGCGCCACCCAAAAGACTGATGACGATGAGTTTTAGTAATTGTTTATCGTTTGTCAGTTCATGCCGAAAACCATAAGCACCACTTAAGTATCCGGAACTGACTGCAAACGTATTCGTCGCGTTAGCTGCAATAGGCGGAACGCCGCACGCAAGAAGCGCAGGAAACGTTATAAAGCTTCCCCCACCAGCAACAGAATTCAATACTCCACCAGCAACACCTGCGCTAAACAACAACACCCACTCTAATAGCATTGACTTTCCTTGTCTCAAGCTAAAACGATACGTTGACCCAACATACACGTTATTGATTTAAAAGTAATCAGACTACTTATTAAATCAACAAGAAGGTTTCATGTGATGTTCGCAAAAAACCTTGAGGCGATAAAACACCTCTATTTATGGCGTTTGTAAGTCCGCTACGATCTCTTTCCATTCGACTAATTCACTGCGAAATCGTTTCAACTGCTTATCACTCATGGTTTTAAACAACTCAACAATGTAGCGTTGACTCACTGAGCGGTTGTACTCAATCATGTCTTTAAGCTCTGGCGAAAAATACTGATCAGACTCAAACAGTAATCGATGAAAGTTGGGCTGGAAGTAACTCAACTCATCCCGCTTATCCAAGAGACGTCGCCACTCTCCACGCATTCGCGTTTGATAGGCCATCCATTCATAGGCTGAGATCCTGAGATCTTTGGACCAGCGATCAACGATTTTCTGCTGTTCGTTATTCAGCCGGCCTAACCAAGTCTCGACTCGATCACCAATACGCTCTTGGTACCGTACGTGGATTTCTTGCTCTGATAAATCTTGGTACTTGTTTCTGTATTCTTCGTGACGCTTAGAGAGATTCTCAAGAAGTTGCTTTACCTGTTCATCGGTTAACGTTTGAATCAGCGAGTAAAGATCCGGGGCAACTCGTGTTAACAATCGTTCGGAGTGCTGCTCCATTTTTTTAAAATGTTGGGCTATCGCGTCTGGCGTTAGCGTGTCTGGGGAAATCAGTAACAGCGAATCAATATGTGCTTCATACAAAGGAAGCTCTTCCTTTTTATGCCAATCTTTCAATTGCTGAATTTGGAGCGTCAATATATCGTCTTGATCTCCCGTTAGATCAACAAAATCATCAAGATATTCCAGGATAAACCAGTCTACGTTGCGATAGGCAAATTTCGTCCCGCAACTCATTAATAGCATACAAACTAACACGATGACTGCGCTTCTCAATTTTTGCCTCCTTTCTATTGATCACGTGCATACTCAAAATATAGCACCTATTGCATTGATATCGCGAGGTTCTTGCTTGTTTGGGTTCACCACTTTAAATGAGGCAACGGGAATATTTGAAAACAGATACCCCAATAGAGGCCTAGTAATTGAGAAACAGACGAGTAAAATCAGCATTCACTTCATTATTAAGCCAATTTTAGTCTAGATATGAATAGCTCAGAGCCCTGTTTTACTCGATTTATCGCTTCCACGAACGGAATCTCGCTGCCTGATCGTTTTACTTTTCCGTTCTACTATCAGCCTCACCCACTGTGTGAGCAAGCGGCCCATGAATTACAACATAGACTCGACACTCAAACAGACTGGATACATGATTTTGGGCTAGTCAACGATTCAAAGAGCGGTACAGGCAAAATGTTTGGGGTATTGGTGGTAAAGAACTCAAAAGGAGAGCTTGGGTATTTAAGCGCTTTTTCAGGGAAAATTGCCGATCAAAATCTTCTTCCCGGTTTCGTGCCACCCGTGTTTGATATGTTAAGCAGTGACAGTTTTTTTCGCTCAGAACTCGCTGAGATTACTCATATAAGTAACGATATCAAGCAATGCCAAGCTAACCCGAAGATCGCAGAGTTAGAAACGAAGCTGCTTCAACAGTCGGATTACTTCGAACAGAAAATTGCATCACACAGACAAGCTATGGTTGAGCAACGAGCACACAGGAAACAGCAGCGTTTACTGATAGACGAAAATGATGCAACCAACCAAGCGGCACTGATTCAGTTGGGTCGAGAAAGTGTGGCGGAAAAAAATGACTTGAAGCAATTGAAAGCGATTCAAAATGAAACCCTGTCTAAGCTTCAATACCAACTATCTCAATTAACGGATGAGATAACCGCGATGCTTGAACAGCGCAAAGCCATGTCGAACGCCCTGCAACATAAGTTGTTTGAACAGTACCAGTTTTTAAACCAAGCTGGGGTAGAAAAGTCACTCAACGCTATTTTCAACGCAACATCAACACCAGTGCCACCAGCAGGATCAGGAGAATGTGCCGCACCCAAGCTACTGCAATACGCATTCACTCATCAACTTGAACCCGTATGTTTGGCTGAGTTTTGGTGGGGCGTATCCCCTAAGTCTGAAATACGTCAACATAAAAAATACTATCCATCTTGCCAGAGTAAATGCTTACCCATTTTGACCCACATGCTTGAAGGCATTGAATTGGATCCTAATCCTCTATTGGAAAACCCGGCCGAAGGCAAAGAGATCGATATCGTTTATCAAGACGATGCCATTGTGGTAGTGAACAAGCCCGCAGAGTTTCTCTCAGTCCCAGGCAAGCATATTCACGATTCTGTTGCGACACGATTGGCTGAAACCTTCTCGGATGCAGAAGGCCCATTTGTGATCCACAGACTAGATATGTCGACATCAGGGTTACTGGTCTTTGCGTTAACGCGTCGGGCTAACAAAAGCTTGCAAAAACAGTTTATTACACGTGTGGTAGAGAAGCGCTACGTTGCGCTAATAAGATCGGAAGAGC
>NZ_JBNGCJ010000672.1:0-376 GCF_049974785.1 Vibrio genomosp. F10 str. 9ZD137 | reverse complement strand
CTGCTCGACTTGCCCTGCCGCTAAGTGCTGAATATTGGCATTGGGAACCGAATAAGCCCAATCACCGGCTTTTCCAATGGTCAGATGACCGCCATAGGGATCACTGACCGCATGGGCATTACGAGTGGCGTAAAAATGATCTTCACTGGCATCAGGATCGATAACATTCAACACGCCAGTGACAAATATCGTATGTTGGGCATCACCTTGTACATGGCGATCTTCTGTTATTTGACCGCTTTTATCTCCGGCGAAGATCGCAGCATCGCCAACAGCCGAGAGCATCGTTGATGCGCCAGTGTGTGTCACACCACCGTGGGCATCTTTGACATCATAGCTAAAGTGCACCGCTCCGTTGTAGTCTTTTTCTGGGGTA
>NZ_JBNGCJ010000671.1:0-4722 GCF_049974785.1 Vibrio genomosp. F10 str. 9ZD137 | reverse complement strand
TGACATTGATCCTCCCTTTTGGATATCATCAAGCGTGACGGTCGCTATGCCATTCACAATCGGAATGATTTCTCCGTGTGAAAGTTCAATGTTTCCAGTGAGCTGGTTTGCAAACTCGAGAGTTAGGCCCTCGACATCAGGAGAGAACCAGCTGGAAAACATGCCACCTAAGTCATCGAGCATCGATTTCATTTGTGGGAGATATTGAGCCACTTCTTCATAACCCACTACGCCTTTCAACGGCTCTTTAGATAGAACAACCATGGAAAAGTCGCATTGCATGTCTTCGGGCGTATGAACGAACACTAACGGGTTGGCTTGTTTTAAATTGTCGTCAAGTGGAATCATCAGTTCTCGATTCGACGCGACTTTCAAAACTTCATAATGTTCATCTTTTTCCATCCACGCTTTGTCAATACTGCACAATTGCTTGGTTTCTGCGTTCACAAAAAAGAAGCCCACTTTTACGTCGTCGTGCCCTTCATTCAAGTTGTTTTTCATTTGCGTGAACAGCTTTGAATAGGTAAATCGGTACTCTTCAGCGACCGAAGGAAAGGCTGAAAACAGTACCGTTGTCGCCAGTAATAGTGTCGATAATTTGTTCATGGTTCTTCTTATTATTTTGACCAAAATGGTTGGTTAAAGCGAATCATACCTTGCAGTTCAGTCACGTAAGGTTGCCCACGTTCTGAATAACGCACTAATCCGTTTGTTAACGCAATAGCCGTTTCGCTGTTAAGTAAGTCTTTGTTTTCCGAATGCAATCTAAAGCGTATATCTCTCAGTTCTTGATAGGCTTGATTGCGATTCACATTCATAAAGTAGTGATGGATAGATTCCTGTACAGAATCAAACCTTGCAACCTCATGAGTCATGCCATCAGTTCTTTGTTGTGGAACGACACCACAGCCAGAGCTGTAACACCACTGACCAAAGTAATTATTTGCTTGAGTAGCGAAACGAGATGTCCCCCAACCCGATTCTTTCGCCGCTTGAGTTAACACTAATGCCTCTGGTAAAACGTCAACTCGGTGAAGCATCGACTTTAGCCAATCGACAGTGACATCATTTTCTGAAAGCGCCACATTATATAGGCGAGCAAGACGTTTTGCATATGAGATGTCTTCTGATGTGAGAGCATTAGACTGAAGATGTTCTAACATCGATTCCAATCGGGCCCTTTCTTTTATGATGCGTTTGTTTTCAAGAGCAACGCCCGGCTTTAAATACTCAAAAAACGCCTTCTTTTTTTGTTTGATATCAGAAATAGCAGCGAAGTCTGGTGCATCACTGATTTGTTTGCCTTCAATGCTTGTTTCTCTTTGGCTATCTTCGAACACGTTGACGTTTTTATCCGTGACATCTACGTCTTGCTTGGTCAAAAATAAACTCGACACCAAAGCGGTCGAGGCGAGCCCTAGTCCAACAATTAACCCGCTCCATTTTTTAGGCATCGAAGAACCTCGAGTCTTTATTGTGATGGTCATCGTTTGGCGTATCGTCATTTGATTTTTCTGACGCATAAACCTTCAACTTAATGCCAAACATGTTTCGGTAAATAATCCCCTTTACGTGGAAGAAAAACGGTAAAACAAAGATAAGGCCAATGCCGTAAAATACCGCCGCCGCAACAAACAACATAGTCACGACTGAGTAAATGGCGGCAATAGACAGGATCTTCTTATTCACCGCTCTCAATGACATCCACAACGATTGAAACGGGCTGACTCTTTTCTCACATACTAGGAGAATAGAATTACTAAAAGCTAGTGAAAGGTATAAAGACACGAATGGTAAGAATGTCCCTGCGATACCTTGTAAAATCAACGAAAAAAGCGTTGCTATAATGACTGGCACTGTGAACTGTAGCCCTTTACCTATATGGCGAAGTTTTGTATTCAACCCGGCAGCGTGGCTCATGGCCATCAAACTCAGCCCCGCAAAAAATGGAGCACTGACCACTTCATAACTAAAGTTTGCGACAAAAATTGCCTGAACGATAGATTGGTTAAAGTTTTCTGGGTTTTCAAAGATATCAAGAACAATTGAAGGGTCACCAATTTGTAGCTTTAACGCGATGTAAAAGATGGCGAGTTGCAGCACGAGCAAAATCATTACCGCTGGAGAGAACGAAAGAAAATGCTTAACAGTCATGCTGCCCGCTTCTTTTAAAACCTCACCTACTTTTAAATCGTATTGACCGGACAGCGCTTTGTCTACGCTCCCCCCTAGGTTGAAGTCTTTTTCAATGTCATTGTTCATTCTAACGTCCGTCGCAATGGCGCTTGCTTTAAGTGGCTTTAAATAGCTGATTGAAGAAATTAGCCGCATTATACTTAAAAGGTAATTATACGAAAATCTGTTCCGTAGTTTATCCTCATTTTCTTACATATTCGTCTACTATTTCTACTTACACAGGCTCGCGGCCCTCTCGCCTAAAATTTGAATAGGCTCCGAATAGCGATTTTGCACGAATTCAGTGTAAAAATACTTTAAATTCACTAGATTGATGATTATCATCCGCCCATTATTTGATCTTGTATTAAACTCGATCATACGTCCATGAGTTCTATTGGGAGCCAGACAGCCTTGAATACTCATCCAACGAAATCCACACCCATAGTTCAATTATCGGCAGTAAGTAAAAGCTTCGACGGTCAGAAAGTGATCAATGAGTTTTCTATCGACGTCAATCACGGGGAGTTCCTCACTATTTTGGGCCCTTCTGGTTGCGGTAAAACAACCGTTCTGCGCTTGATTGCCGGGTTTGAAATGGCCGATGTGGGTAGTATTACGCTCGATGGTGTCGATATTACCGAGCTCCCAGCAGAGCAAAGACATGTGAATACTGTCTTTCAAAGCTATGCATTATTCCCTCACATGACGATTTTTGAGAATGTTGCGTTTGGGCTTCGCATGCAGAAAGTCCCTAATGATGAAATTAAAACACGCGTGATCGATGCCCTGTCTATGGTTCGACTAACAGAACACGCAAGCCGTATGCCTCATCAACTCTCTGGTGGTCAGCAGCAGCGCGTCGCCATTGCTAGAGCTGTGGTTAATAAGCCCAAAGTACTTTTGTTAGATGAATCCCTGTCTGCGTTGGATTATAAGCTTAGAAAGCAGATGCAAATTGAATTGAAGCAGCTACAACGTCAGCTTGGCATCACCTTTATCTTTGTTACTCATGATCAAGAAGAAGCGCTGTCTATGTCTGACCGAATCATTGTCATGCGTGATGGGGTTGTTGAACAAGATGGTACGCCACGACAAATCTATGAAGAGCCTCAAAACTTATTTGTTGCGCAGTTTATAGGTGAAATTAATGTCTTTAATGCAAAAGTACTTTCTCGAATAGACGATGAAAAGATATTGGTTTCGATAGAGAATTCAGACAGCGTGGTTCATTACAAAGCGCCCGTTGAAACCGACGATGTTCTTCAAGTACTGCTACGCCCAGAAGATTTAAGAGTGACTGAAATCATAGAATCAGAAAACACAGGAATCATTGGTCATGTTATCGATCGCACCTATAAAGGAATGACTCTCGATTCTGTCATTGAATTGCCTTCTGGAATGAAAGTGATGACGAGTGAGTTCTTTAATGAAGATGATCCAGATGTGGATCACTCATTGGGCCAAAAAGTGGCGATCTCTTGGGTAGAAACTTGGGAAGTGGTACTGACTGATGCACAAATGGTTTAACTTCAAAAACACGATTTTAACGGTAATCATTAGTTGGTTGGCCCTATTTGTGCTGATTCCTAACATTATGATTATCGCGACGAGTTTTCTGACACGTGATGAGGCGAACCTAATCGACCTGACATTCACGCTACATAACTACGCTCGCTTAATGGATCCACTCTACCTCAAAGTGCTTTGGCATTCATTTTATATGGCGATTATGGCGACCGGGCTCTGTTTGTTTATTGGGTACCCTTTCGCCTACCTAGTGACTAAAATGCCTGTGAACGTAAGACCCCTAATGCTGTTTCTGGTGATTGTTCCGTTTTGGACTAATTCACTGATTCGTACTTATGGGTTGAAAATTGTTCTCGGTACTCAAGGTGTATTGAACAAAGGGTTACTCGCGTTAGACATTATTGATAAACCGCTACGCCTTATGTATACAGAAACTGCGGTAATGATTGGTTTAGTCTACGTTTTGCTGCCGTTTATGATACTGCCACTCTATTCAACCATCGAAAAACTGGACGGTTCCTATATCGAGGCTGCGAAAGATTTGGGTGCGAACAAGTTTCAAACCTTTGTTCGTGTCATCTTACCGCTAACGATGCCCGGGATCATCGGTGGGTGCTTATTGGTGTTGTTGCCTGCTCTTGGAATGTTCTATGTGGCCGATTTGTTAGGAGGCGCGAAAAACTTACTGATTGGTAATGTGATTAAGAGTCAGGTGCTTAATGCCAGAGACTGGCCTTTTGGCGCAGCAACGAGCATTGCGCTTACCGGAGCGATGGCCATATTACTGTACGGCTACTATAGAGCTGGAAAGCTTCTTAACCGAACCACGGAGTTAAGCTAATGGGGCGCTTTTCTAAATACAGTTTCATTTCCTTTGTTTACGCGTTTCTGTATCTGCCAATCATTGTATTGATCGTTAATTCGTTTAATAGCAATAAATTTGGAATGAAATGGGGTGAGTTCACTTTTAAGTGGTATCACTCTTTAGTGAACAATGACAGTCTCATGCAGGCTGCG
>NZ_JBNGCJ010000670.1:0-3763 GCF_049974785.1 Vibrio genomosp. F10 str. 9ZD137 | reverse complement strand
TCGGTTTTATTGAGTAGGCTGCGCATAACTTCAACCGCTGCACCGTCAGCAGCAATTTTATCGCCACGGCCAAGCCATTTGTAACCTGCTAATGCAGCACCTTCGGTAACTCGTGAAAATGCCATTGCTAAGTCGCGTTTCATGATGACTCCAAATATGAAAGGGAAAAGGAAAAATTCGGCGAGATTTTAGCACATCAAAAAGGAAACGTTTGCTTTTTTGTCTAATGGCCATTTAGCGCATGATATTTTCAAAGAAATTGAAGCGTGAACCTTGGCTTGGTCAGGTGTTTGTCAATATGCGTGTGTTTTTTGAGCGAATGATATAAATTATCGAATATAGCGCGTGTTTATCGGCTCGCTGCTGAGTAGAATGGGGGCAAGAGCAACACTCACCAAACAACGACTTAAGCACACACCCGTTTAAGCACACATTCACTTAAGCAAGTAACGACTTAAGCAAATAGAAAGGTAGGCTAAAATGTCTTTTGAAGTATTAGAGCAATTGGAAGCAAAGATTCAAACAGCGGTAGATACAATTTCACTGCTACAAATGGAAGTAGAAGAGCTAAAAGAAGAAAAGCAACTGCTAGAAAACGAAGCGAATGAGTTAAAAGCAAACCGTGAAGCTCTAGAGCAAAAAACAGAGCAGATGCAACAAGAACAAGCGGCATGGCAAGAGCGTATCCGTGGCCTATTGGGTAAAATGGATGAAGTTGAGTAAGCGCTCGCTTAGACCCTGTAAATAATTGTTTGAAGCTTAATGAGCTTTCTAGCGCGATTAATCTTCTTTGAATTCATAATAAAAACGCCAGCGATCATTCGTTGGCGTTTTTGTTTTTATGACCGCAGGCGAGTTCTATTACCCTTGTGGGCGAACACCTAGCGTATGACAAAGTGCGTACGTCATTTCAGCGCGATTTAGCGTGTAGAAGTGGAAATCTTTCACACCTTCACGGCTTAAAATTCTCACCATATCGATCGCTTGGCTAGCACCGACGAGCTGGCGTGTGGTTGGGTCGTCGTCGAGACCTTCAAACTGCTTTGCCATCCAACCTGGTACTTTTACGTTGTTCATCGCGGCAAAACGAGACGCTTGTTTAAAATTCGACACGGGTAAAATACCTGGCACAATTTCTACATCAATCCCAGCAGCGACACAGCGGTCACGAAAACGCAGGTAACTTTCGACATCAAAGAAGAATTGAGTGATGGCACGATTTGCGCCCGCATCCACTTTGCGTTTTAGATTAAGAAGATCAGATTGCGCACTTTTCGCTTCAGGGTGAACTTCAGGAAACGCAGCCACAGAGATATCAAAGTCATGGCGTTCTTTAAGAAGCGTCACAAGATCTGATGCGTACATGTCTGGTGCACCGCCACCAGGTGGAATGTCGCCACGAAGCGCCACAATGCTTTGAATGCCGTTATTCCAGTAATCGTCCGCGATTTGGATTAACTCATCACGAGAAGCGTCAATACACGTTAGGTGAGGCGCAGCAATCAAACCGGTTTGGTCTTTAATGTCTTTGATGATGGAGTGAGTACGGTCTCGCTCGCCAGAGTTTGCGCCATAAGTAACAGAAACAAACTTTGGCTGTAGAGTTTTCAGACGGTGAACAGAGTTCCACAGTGTTTCTTCCATCTTTTCACTGCTCGGTGGAAAGAACTCGAATGACACATTAATGTTATCTGAAAGCTCAGCAACATTTTGGTTTAATGCGTCTATGTGACCTGCGTGTGTGTATCCCATCTTACTCTCCCTGTGATCAATCTAATCACCAAACTTTAAAATCGACGTTTAGACGTCTATATGTCCACAGAATGTAATGAAAGCGATTTAATGTCAACAGTGTAACTATGAATTTTTTTCATGTTGATAATGAGCCAATCTCAAGTAGAGATGAAGTCGCTATTTAATGAGTTATGTAAGTAGGTAGTCAAGCAACGATTAAGGCGATGAGTAGGATGATGCAAGAAAAGAGGAAAAAAATGGGCTAGATAATCTCTAACCCAATTATTGGCATGAAATAGGTTAGGTTACAGTAGGCTAGACAATAGGTTCAGATCCGATTGAATCGCTCCCGCCGTGACTTCTCGCCCTGCGCCAGGGCCACGAATCACCAATGGATTGTCTTTATACCACTTACTCTCAATCGCAAAAATATTGTCGCAAGGCAGCAGATTCGCGAGAGCGTGCTCTTTATTGAGCGCTTCAATACCAACGGTTGCTTTGCCGTTCTTCTCGAGTCGAGCAATGTAGCGCAGCACTTTGTCTTCACGCTGAGCTTTTTCCAATCGCTCGGCCAGAATCTCACTCAGTAGGGCGCTCTTATCCAGAAAGTCATCCAGCGGAAGGTCGGCCAACTCTTGAGGCACTAACGATTCCACTTTGACGTTTTCAGGTTCAATATCAAGGCCGGATTCACGGGCAAGGATAACCAACTTGCGCATAACGTCTGACCCATCAAGATCAGAACGCGGATCGGGCTCTGTTAGACCTTGTTGCCAAGCTAAATCTACTAATTCGCTGAAAGGTACAGTGCCATCAAACTGCTGGAATAACCACGACAGAGTGCCAGAGAAAATGCCCGATAATGCCATGATGTCATCACCACTTTCACGGAGATCGCGAACCGTGTGATTGATCGGTAAGCCCGCCCCCACGGTGGCATTGTATAACCAATGGCGATTGATTTTACTGAATGCATCTTGAACTTGATGGTAATAGTGACTGGATGCGGATCCTGCCACCTTGTTTGCCGAGATAAGGTGCATACCGTGTGCAGCAATGTCGAGGTATTGATTGGCCAGCACTTGGCTAGCGGTGACATCCAGAACGATCACATCGTCGTAGCCCTGAATCGAGCCTAGTCGCTCAATCCATTCTTTGCCATTGTGAGTGACCGATTCATCGTTAAAGCGCTTCTCAACGCCGCTAGCATCGATTCCTTGCTCGTCAAACCAATACGTTTGGCTGTCGATGACGGCAACGAGATTGAAGCTCATTCCACGGCGTTTTTCTAACTCATTTTTTTGGCTAGAGAACAACTCAAGCCAACTACTGCCAATATTACCCTTGCCACATAACGCAATAGCGACCCGTTTTTGTGCCTGGAACAGTTGAGTATGAATCGCATTGACCAACGACGTTATCGGCGTTTTACGTGTCACGGCCACAAGACTTAACCCAGATAGGGATTCAGAGATGAACTCGACCGGTGAAGCTTTCAGTTGTTGGTAAAAGCCGTAACAGTGATTTGGGTTCTTAGCGACGCCAGCACCGACAGCAGCCACAAGGGAATACCCTTCTTTGAGCTTAATTTCAGCTTCTATCGCGGCATCTTGTAGGTGGCTTAGGGCACCGCTAGCAATTTCGGCGGTGTAAGCAAGACGCAGTTTGTATTGATCGGGTTGAGCTTCATAGGCCAGCGGTTCAAGCTGGGCGCGTTTTAGGCTTTGCAGTACGTCGTTTTCTAAGCGTTCAAAATCATGGCTGTGAGCAAAGGAAAGCTGTATCAGCAATACTTCGTCAAGTGAGGTGATGATTTTGGCACCACGACCAGAAGCCAGTACACGTTCAATGCGTGTTGACCCGGATTCGGCTTGATAGCTGCAACGCAAATGAAGGTCCATAGTGCTTTGAGCGACAGGTTGCAGAGTGCGACTGTGCAGTACCGGTGCAGCAAGCCGAGCAAGTTCACTGGCTTCATCTAAACGAAGCAGTGGCAGTAGGCAAGCATCGCTAACAATGCGTGGGTCGG
>NZ_JBNGCJ010000669.1:0-1841 GCF_049974785.1 Vibrio genomosp. F10 str. 9ZD137 | reverse complement strand
TGATGTTTATTTTTCCAGAGTGGCAGTCAAGACGATTACATAAAGTCATGGCCAGTGCCGTCGATTCTAATAATGCGTACTTAGGTCAAGTCATCGCACAATATCGAATCGGTAAGAAAGACACACTTAATTATCGAATGGCGCGCAGGCAAGCCCACGACGCCGATGCGAACTTAACCTACGCAATAAGCGCCATGCTTTCAGAGCCTGGAAAGTATCAAACATTAGTGGATGAAAGCTTCCGTTTTTTAACCTTGAACCATGCCCTGTTAAGCTACATTTCAGCGTTAGGCGCACATAGAACCAGAATCGACGATATGACGATTCACCAATTAATATTAGACACGCACAGTGTTGTCCATAAACATCTTAATTTGATTCATCAACAGTTGTTTGACCAATGTGAGCGTTGCGATCTCACATTGATTGACGATTTGGACTTAACCCGACGACTCAATGAATGGCGAGAAGATGATGATAAATCTGCTAGAATGGTGTTGCAGCAATTGCATTTGGTTTATCGAATGATTCCTGAGCTGCATTCTCTGGCGAGCAAACTGGCGGTTCGAGTTAAAAGTAAGGAAAGTAACAGCACTGAGAGTACTGTGTGAACCTGGTTAAAAGATAAAAAACACTGCAACAGATTGCTCAATAAACAACCATATAACAGAATACTTACGTTATTCGGACATTACTACGGCCCCGTTATTTACTATCTCATTACGTTCAAATAGAAGCCGAAATAAAAGTCCACTGGGGGGGGGTTGTTTATGACACCATCGAACTTTGAGCAATTGAAAACTCAGTTGCATTTATTGACACCGCAGCAACTGAAAAGCCTGTTAAGTGAAATTCAACATAGCCTTGGGAATAATGTGGCTAAATTGGTCACTGAAGAAGAGCTCAACCTCATCTCTAGCCTTTTTTCGTAATTAGCTCAATCTGGTTAGCACAACTTGCAGAAATTGCAAATAGGACTTAAGCTTTTATTAGTAGAGGGGGCCCTATGTCAATTTCGAGTATACAGTCTGGATACCCAATTATTGAACAGTCATCTAAGATGGCTGAAGAAGCCGCGCAAGAAATACAAGCCCTCCCGATTCAATCTTCTTTAGCTACCCCGACCGAACCAACGTCTCCAATCGATAAAGACGGATTAAAGTTTAATGAAGTCAACTTTGACGCACCAAAACATGAATACGTCGCATCCTATACGGAACCTTTAATCAAACTGAACCAAGCAACCCAGTACAGCAAAATTGGGACTAATATGTTGCAAAGAGATCAAGAGATGATCGGAACCTTGCTTGATATTCATATTTAGTGATGACTTTTTAACGTGAAGTGTCTAACAGCCTTGAGTTTATTTGCTTTCACAGTAGAATCTCTGAAAATTATAAGATTCGACTTTCTATGCCTAAATTACATTTACACCGACGTGATTACGTTTCCATTCTGCATGGCGACGAAAGCTCCTTTAACTTAGAGCACATTTTTAAGCCTAATCTCGATAAGCCTTCACTTCGGCTAACGCCTAGCCCATTTCTTACGGACAAAAATCTCGATAAGCGGTGGCAAAAGCTAAGCTCTATGACGGATCAAGCGCAACTTCTTGATGCATCAACGTTAGAGCAAAAAGACGCTTATGCGAAAAATATTGAGCATTTTATTGGCACAGTCAAAGTCCCTGTGGGTATTGCAGGCCCATTACGAGTTAACGGCCTGATCGCACGCGATGATTTTCTGGTGCCTCTTGCCACCACCGAAGCCGCATTAGTCGCATCTTATAATCGCGGTTCGCAGCTCATTACCGCAGCAGGCGGAGCCAGCGCCATGTTATT
>NZ_JBNGCJ010000668.1:0-3262 GCF_049974785.1 Vibrio genomosp. F10 str. 9ZD137 | reverse complement strand
CAGCGTGACGTAGGCGGCGGCTCGCACCTTTACCTAGTTCAGTACGTACTACTGCTTCAAATTTCATAGTTTTACTCTCAATTAGTAAACATTAAATATCACAACACAATGCGACCTTGTGATGCGCTTACATTCAACCGTAACCGAAGTTACTTTCAAACGAGCGCGGATACTATCATTCTCTTTGTTTTCGAGCAAGAGCCTACCTTGATTTTAAGGCGTTAACTTAGCGTAATTTCAGCGTTTGATTAGATATCGTTCAGTTGAAGCTTCATAAGCCTTGGTATAGAGTTTCGATATCATATTCCAATGTATTTTATCTGTGCCTCAGGCTGGTTACTGAGACCAAGTTACGGATGTGAAATATTCAATGTTAAGGCTGCTTTCAAGCCTCCCATGGCGCTTTTCGACAAGGTGACGTTTCCTCGGTAACTGTGGGCCATTTCGCTTACTATATTAAGCCCAAGACCTGTGCCTGGTGTTGTTTCATCGAGCCTCACCCCACGTTTGGTAACAAGATCAAGTTTTTCTTCAGGGATCCCAGGCCCATCATCTTCGATGATAAGAGTGACATGGTTACGATCAACGCTTTGGGAGTGAACTCTGATAATGCTACCCGCCCATTTGTACCCATTTTCAAGAAGGTTCCCGATCATTTCATCGAGATCGGCGGTTTCTACTGAAACTTCAATCTCGGAATCAAGTTCATTGATGAGTGTTATGTCTCTGTGGGTATACACTTTATCAAAGGCCATTGAAATTGCGTCAACACGCTCGCTTGGGTTTGATTTGACCGACAGAATATTCATAGAACCAGCCATTCGAGCGCGGCCTAAATGGTATTCAATATGATTTTGAATCTGATGGATCGGTTGTGAGAATTTTTCGGCATCTTTTTTGGGTAGTGTTTCAACTTCATTCTTGAGCACAGACAAAGGCGTTTTAAGCGCATGAGACAAATTACCAGCGTGATTGCGCGCCCGTTCAAGTAATTCCTGATAGTGAAACAGTAAGGCGTTCAAATCTGACACAAGTGGGGACACTTCTTTCGGATAATTGTCCCCTAAAGATTGTTGTTCACCGTTTCGAAGTAACACTAATTCTCGTTGCATCCTATTTAATGGCAATAGTGACCAACTGACTTGAATCCCGATCAACAGCAAGATACCCACAAAGAGCAATGACAAAATCAACCAGATTTCCCTTGTGATTTGTTGGACTGTTGATACTAGAGGCGCTTCATCAACACCGATGGTGATGGTTACGGGTACACTGAGATCGGGCAAATACACAGAGCGAGCAATATAGATGAGTTTTTCATTCTTTGCGCCAGTCACCGTGAGACCTAATGGCTTCTTTTTGAATGAGAGGCTTTTGTCCCAAAGGGAGCGAGAACGCAATGTCTTATCGGTTGTTTTGGCTGTCCAGTATAGACCACTATATGGCTGATAAAACCGAGGATCTGAAAGTCTGCTCAGCATCACTAAATTGCCATTGGTATCGGTTTCAATGTTGGCGGTGAGTTCATCCATAGCAAGGCTGAGTTGCTGCTTTATATCATCAGTAAGGTAGTCTTTAACGAGCTTAGGAATGCCAAGGCCTGCGGCCAAAATCATCGCGCCAAGCCAAAAAGCCGCGGCGAGAAGCAAACGGCTCTTAAGGCTGATGTTCTTAAGGTTTTTCTTGGATGGAGAGGCTAGCTTAGGCACGATACGCTCTTAATGTCATTGATGATAAAGAGGTGGTTAACCGATGTGGGCATATTAACATCATTACTCACAATTCAGTTGGTAGCCTAATCCACGCACTGTTTTTATGATCTTAGGGGCAATCTTTTTACGAATTCGTCCAATAAAGACTTCAACGGTATTTGAGTCACGGTCAAAATCTTGTTTATAAATATGCTCCACCAATTCAGTTCGTGAAATCACCTTATCTGCGTTATGCATAAAATAGGCAACGACTTTATATTCTAGGGCAGTCAGGCTGACGGCTTGTCCTTGCCAAAGCACTTTTGAACTGCGAGTGTCTAAGCTTAGGTCGCCAATTTGTTGAATAGGCGACGCATTGCCTGATGCTCGACGCAGTTGTGCACGAATGCGAGCAATTAACTCAACCATTTCAAAGGGCTTGGTTAAGTAGTCGTCAGCACCGGCGTTTAATCCTTCTACCCGCTGGCTCAAGGTGTCTCGTGCGCTTAAGATAACAACTGGCGTATTGATGTTTTCATCTCGGATGCCTTTTAAAACCGTTAAACCATCAAGTTTTGGCAGGCCAAGATCGAGAACAATGGCATCCCACGGCTCAGATGTTGCTCGGTATAATGCGTCAATGCCGTCTTGAGAAAGCTCTGGCACCCAATCTGCTGATTCAAGTGTTTCAATAATTTGTTCGCCAAGACGAGGGTCGTCTTCAACCACTAAGATTTTCATAGGTCACCACGTTGTGTTTATGTCGTTTTTATTTCTTGATCACATCTTGCAGATTGCGGCCCTTTATCTCTAACATTTCTAGAGTGGTGGCGTTGTATTCTACTTTGATTACGTTGTCATTATGAACCAACTTTAACTCGTAGATCCATTCATCGTCGTCTTCTTCTAATTCAACTTTGATGACGCGACCGTGCAGTTGTGATTCAATGGCATCGTAAAGGTCAGAAAAAGGCAGTATCAAGCCCTCTTTTACTGCTGTATACACTTCATCTTGGTCTTCATCGAACTCGATACGAGCACCTTCTTTGTACTCATCTTGAACGAGGTCATGACCATTTGTGTTGGAGTCTGACATCGCGACATTGGGTAATAAAAGCGCGCAAAACAAAGACACGCTAGCAATGGTTGTTTTACTAAGCATAACTGATCCAAAGTTGGGGCGACCTTCATTATCTTAAAACAATGAACATGAATAGAAGGTGAATTTGCCAACCTTAACGGTTTTGAAGCTCGTCATCGAATATTTTGTCTCTCATTTTCCAAAATCGGCCAGATTTACGTGCGATCACAAATTGAGGCAACCGAAATCGGTGTTGATTAGCAGCGACTTTGGTTGGAGACGCCGCGTCAAATGCGCGATGTTTGTCAGCTAAGTGCGGACGAACAAACTGATCTTTAAAGGCTTGTTTCTGTTTTTTTGTGGTGAGGGACCAAAACTCATGGACCTGGGCTTGGTTCTCGCCACGATAAGTGACTTTCAACTGAGACTTACCGTGACTGTCTTTAAAAACCGCGATATCCATTTCTAAGCACTAGATCGGAAGAGCGGT
>NZ_JBNGCJ010000667.1:0-5358 GCF_049974785.1 Vibrio genomosp. F10 str. 9ZD137 | reverse complement strand
CACACCAGCAAATGCCGATAAGCAACTTGCCTGTTTTAAAAAGCGTCTTCTACTGGCTTGATACTGCTGGATTCTTTTCATAACATTCATCCTTCACCATATGGAGTATAGTTACGGGTTTTCTTGTCGCGTTCGGTTGTATCTTCAACGGTCGATAAAGATTCAATGACGCTTCCCTGGCTGTTGCCAAATAGGAACTCATGCTGCACATAATTAGCCTCTCCTTTGACACTACGACCAACAAAACCAGGGGCAACGTGAAGATAACTAGAATGAACTCCACCTGATGTTTCGTTGACTAAATCTCCTTTACTGTAGAAAAGATACACTAGTTGCTCCTCTACAGTTTGAGACACCATACGACCATCTCCGTCATATTGATATATCGATAGTTCTTCATCAACGTTATTCTCTACCGAGGTTAACTGGCCTAACTGGTTATAGATATAGGTATTTCCACGCTCATCGTTCAACATGTTTCCGGCTTTATCATATTTGATATGTATATTGGATGGATAACTAGGATGGGTGTTAGTGATGTTCTCTAACTGAACTGGGTTAATAGGATTGTATGTATACACCGCTGTATTCATTGTACCTTGAGAAAAGTGGCTATCGAGCTGTTTGATATTTCCGTATAAGTCGTGACTAAAAACCTGCTTTACGATTTGATGACCATATTCGTCGGATGGGATATTCGGTCCGCTGCAAGTATATGTCTCTAAACGGGAAAGATTGTCATAGGAAAAAGTTTCAGTGGTTTCACCTAACGCGTCGGAATATGTTCTCGTTTGGATTTGAAGGTTGCTATTGTATGTTTGGTCGATTGTGAACTCTTCTACGTCATTAAACTTGGCAATACGCTGTGTTTCCATGCCAATGCTGTTGTACTCTATCTCTATTACAGCTTCATCTTGCCCTCGTTCGGTACTGTATTTCCAAGGGCGACTATAACTGTCATACTCAATATGGGTTGTCGCTGTAGTACCAGATACATACTCAGTAATGGTTTCTGGCCGCCCCAGAGAATCATACCCATACTTTTTGTAGTTATCGAAATAGTCCTCGCTCTTTAGCAATCGCCCTTGAATCGAATACTCTTCTTTCGATATTCTTACTTCCCCATCATTAAGTTCTATTTCATCGACTTCAACTCGACCAAGAGAGTTTCTGGTGACGGAACGTTTACACCCTTGATTAATACTATAAGTCGGCAGTGCAGATTGTGGATCAAAACTATAGTGGCAGGCAAGCTCGGGAGTTCCTCGTACCGAAATTGATTCTGTGGTTTGAAGATTAATATTATTCTTCAAATCTATAATACTGCCATCAGGCAATGTCACACTTTTGGGCTGATTATAGGCCGCAGTATACTCATACGAGTGAATACCCCCATTAACCGTTTCTTCTTTCAAGCGACCTAGCCCATCAAAGTCCCTTTTACCGAGAACAACATTATTAACCGTTGCACTTTTGACCAACTCTTCATTAGTGAAGTCATGGTAGGAGTAGGATTCAATAATAGGCTTCCCATCAATTTCCCTCTCGATTTCCTCAAGCCTATCAACCATGTCATAGCGATACTTGGTGACACGACCTTGAGTATCTTTGGTACTGCGAAGGTTGCCAAAACCATCATATTCATTTTCTGTTTTGGCGAGCAATAGCGGCGATGCGTCTGCGTCGGTCGTATTCTTTTCAACCACGAGACCAGCTAAATTATAAATGCTGGTCTCTGTTAGCAAGCCAGTTTGCTCGTATACTGTCGTTAATGTCACTGGGTTTTGTTCAATAGTTTCAGTCCTGCCATCTCCATGCGTTATTTTCTTCACCTGCCCATTAGAGTCATATTCAAATTTCGTGGTGATGCTAATTTCTTTCACTCCTTTCACTCCTTTCACCCAATCGTACTCCTTGCTGGATTCCAATTGACCAAATTCGTTATACCGCATGGATTGAACAAGATAATCTTTCCCATCTATAGAACGTTTTACTGCAATGGTTTTGCCCGCATTATTATACTCCCTAATTTCCATGTTTCCTTTGGCATCGGTTTGAGTAACTTTATTGCTTCCAGCGCCAACAGCGTATTTGAATGTGGCTTTTGCGGAGTTGTCTGTATCTGGGGCCACGGTGCTTGTGCTTTTTCTACCAAGAGAATCATAAGTTACTCTGACAGTTGGCTCTCCGTCGTCAGTTTGTTCGATGGGCAACCCTCTATGACACTCTGTTGTTACAGACGAAATTTTTGTCAATTGGTCGTGAGTTAACAGCGTTGCCGTGGTTTTTAACCCAGTGGTTAGAAATTCATACTCAGCTGTCGTTTTGTTCTCATAACCATTGATCTTTGAAACCGTTTCCTTTAAATAACCATAAAAAGTGGGTTGTTCACTATTTTCATAATAGCTTGTGGTTTCCGTTAGATTATCACCACTTACACTCTTCGGTACGATAAAATACTCGTTAGGTTTATCTATTCTTGCTATAGATTTATATTCAAACTTATGAACCCGCGGTTTTTCCTTATACTGGGTGATAACTGGGGAAAATTTATATTCTTTTAATCTAGAAATCATTCCATTAGGGTCGACTGGGCATTTACCCACTTCGCCTTCGGCGGGGTAGTAAGTATAGAGCTCTTTGGAACCGTCAGCTTCTTGCACAAAAGTTAGATTCGCATAGTCATCATATTTGTATTTCTTAGTGGCACTTCTTGATTCACCATTCTTATAGTGAGTAGTCGTCTGTTTTATAGGCAAACTGTAAGTGGCAGGTTGTTTTTCAATACTATTATTTAAGTTGGCGCCGTACTTATATTCCTCTTCTTTATAAAGAACATCATTGTCATAATGTTCCTCGGAATCTAATAGATGATATTTGTTGTACTTTCTAACTGTTACTTTGGATTTGTTGACTATCTCTGTGGTATTGTACGTGTAGTTTGCTGAAGATTTAAATAGTGTATCCTCGCCCGCAATCCATTTTCTTTCACTAGCGAACCCGAGATAATTTTTATCCGAGTATTCGTATTCTGTAAGTGTAACGGGTTGATCGTCTTGCTCGTCACCTAAAGTAGGGATAATTCTATGACTTTGAATAAACGGAATTTTTAACATAGGGGCGCCATCGGGTAAGGAGTGGCCTTTATCCAAATAAACCATTTTTTCAACTAGCCCGGTGGGGTGAGTGACCTTTTCTATAACATCGTAATTCGAGCTAGCTATATATCGATAGTCAAGTTCAATGTTAGGTAACCCTTTATCTAATTTTATTTTAGATAAACGACGATAGATCCCATTTCCTGATTTATTAATTATAACTGACTGGACTATAACATAGTCAATTTCATGGTTAACAATAACCTTCGTGTCGACATTACTCCAATCAAATTTTATTTCCCTCCCCTCATTATCATAAATCTTATCAAGCCTTCCTGTCCAAATATTGTAGTCAAAGTAAACCGAATGACCTTGAGGTGAGGTGATTTTTTTCAAATGACCGGATAAGGAACTCAAATATTCACATTCCCCTTCTTTATTCACTACTTTCAACTCATCACTTTCACTCAGGTGAAATATTTTAACATCCTTAAGCTTTCTATATGGAATTTTATACTCATCACTACCCCACGGCTTATATATTTTAAAAGATTGTCCTGTCGACAGACTTATTGACCCTGAGGTTTTATCATAATGACTAAGAGAAACTGACCAACCCCGACCAAATCCAATATCTACCGTACTGCCTGCACTATATGATAGGGTAATAGGTATGCTGAGCCCTAAAGTTCGATGCGATAAGAATTGCATCAATGGAATGTTAACTGAATACATTCCAGTCCTTACATCTACTCCAGACGAAATACTGTCAATAAAATTATTAGCGTTTGATTCCAACATCATACAAAATAACCCCTATAGAATTTAATAAAAATAATATCAGCGGGACAACCGGGTATATTCATGGTGTCCCGGATAAAAATACAATTATATAAACTTAGTACAATTTCATATCATTCAAACTTATAATATATTTTCCCCTGGCCATCAGAGTAAGGATTATGTCTCGACAACTCTATTTTACCTTCGTTACCAAAATTATCTCTATAGGTTATTTCTGGGCAAAGTATGGTTCTATTAACTAAAGGGTTTACATTCGTTTTTGTTGAAAAAAGCTTGTAACCGCTAACCTGTACAATAGTGACGGATTTATTTGTATTATAGTTAAAACTTTTGGTCATATTATAATTACCGCCAAATATGTAAGAGAAAGATGATTTTAATTCATCTCCTTGATTTGTATTAAATAAATAGGCTGCACTGGACGTATCCTTTTGGGATAGGGAAGATGCAATTAAATATCTTTCACCATCATCATAGTACGACGTATCACACCCGCCTACATATTTAATTTCACGATTTCCTTTTAGAGTAAACCTATTCGTAATTATCGCATAATAACCGTTTTCAAAAATATACTCCTCTGCTGTTGTTAACTTTAAATGTTCAAAAGAATGATACTCCTCCGGGAGTACCGTCAAATGAACTAATCCTTTGTTTGCATCTCCATTACAAGTTGATAAGGACGCAGGTTCTTCACTGGAAGTTGATGAAAAATGAGCCTCTACGCAGAGTGTAATGTCAGCGCCACTTTCGTGTGTAGAAAGGTAAAATACCTCAGTTGTTATATCATTAGAAGTAGTTGAAGAATGCGATCTAGGGATATATGTTGATTCAACATTATGATCATATCCATTATCAATTGAACTTTTATTCCAAAAATTTGGAAGTTCGGAACTTGTATATGCTTCTTTGAGTTCAACTTGATCAAGTCTATAGCCGTCAGGAATATGCTTAATAATAACGTTTATTTTCGCCTGCATATTCCCATTGGCATAAATTGTCGCTGATGATGAACCAGAACCAGTATTAAGAATCATGCTAGGTGCTGCACCTTTTGCTTGAGATATAAAAGGCAACAACAATGATAATAAAGTAGTAAAAAATATTATTCTAAACTTTTCAAATATGTACATAACTTTGTCCTTATTAGTTGATATCCTCTGGAGTAATCCTAGTTATTACTTTTACAACTACGATCGCCAGGCTTTCTATATTAAGAACTTAATTTTCAGTCTCCATTATTTATCTCATTAGCTAGTATTTAAAATTAAGAACCAGAAATTAACAACCATCTACTGATATTTTTGCCTACAACATCATAAATAACAAAGTGTTTAAGTTTTCATACCTGAGAAATGGCTGTACATTGAGGTCGCCGACTAGATATCAGGGACCTTTATCGATAATTCAGCTCCTCATGGCAGCTTTGTTGGGCTTTGTTGCCGAAATCGAATGA
>NZ_JBNGCJ010000666.1:0-4061 GCF_049974785.1 Vibrio genomosp. F10 str. 9ZD137 | reverse complement strand
GGCGGTGTCGCTTATGTTTGGGATAAGGCAGGAGACTTCAATACTAAGTTAAACGCTGAACTTGTCGACCTAGATCCAATCGAAGCAGAAGACAAAACGCTGCTTAAAGAAATGCTAACTAAGCATGTTGAATTCACAGGAAGTGAAGTTGCTCAGTCTTTCCTAAACAACTTTGAAGCTAATATTGCGTCACTGGTGAAAGTCATGCCACGTGATTACAAAGCGGTTCTTCAAAGACGTAAAGCTGAAGCACAACAGGCACAAACGGAACAAGTGGAGGCAGTATAATGGGTAAGCCTACTGGATTTTTAGAACATGGTCGCGAGCTTCCAAAGAAGTTAGACCCATCAGTGCGGATTGAAGACAACAAAGAGTTCGTTCTAAACGAAGAATTTGGTGAGAAAATTGGTACGCAGGCCTCTCGTTGTATGGATTGTGGTGTTCCGTTTTGTCATAACGGATGCCCAATCGGCAACATTATTCCAGAATTTAACGATGCGGTTTACCGTGACAGCTGGGAAGAAGCTTGGAACATCTTAAGCTCAACCAATAATTTCCCTGAATTTACAGGTCGAGTGTGTCCTGCTCCTTGTGAAAGTGCTTGTGTTCTTGGTATCAACCAAGACCCAATCACCATCTGTAACATCGAGAAAACCATTGTAGAAACTGCGTACCGTGAAGGGTACGCAAAACCGAAAACACCACGTTCTCGCACAGGAAAAACGGTTGCTATTATCGGTTCAGGTCCTGCGGGTTTAGCCGCTGCTGAGCAGCTAAACAGTGCAGGTCACTCTGTGACGGTATTTGAACGTGACGAAAAAGTTGGCGGTCTACTGCGTTTCGGTATTCCAGATTTTAAACTGGGTATGGACGTGATTGATCGTAAGATCAATCTAATGGCAGAAGCTGGCGTTGAGTTTAAAGTTAACCAGCACATCGGTGTTGATGTTAACGCTCAACAACTGCGTCAAGAGTTTGATGTGGTATTGCTAACCGGTGGTTCTACGGTTCCACGCGACTTACCAATTCCAGGTCGTGAACTGAAAGGCGTTCACTTTGCCATGGAGTTCCTTGGCCAAAATAACCGTCGTGCCAATGATCTCGACCTAAAAACGGAAGAAATTCACGCTAAAGATAAGCACGTTGTGGTTATCGGTGGTGGTGATACTGGTTCAGACTGTGTGGGTACATCAAACCGCCATAAAGCAGCCAGCATTACTCAAGTAGAGATCATGCCGGTCCCGCCAGAAAAACGCCCTGCTAATATGCCTTGGCCTCAATATCCAATGATCATGAAAACCACCACTTCACATGAAGAAGGTTGTGAACGTCATTGGAATATTCTGACCAAAGAGTTTATTGGCAACGACAAAGGTGAAGTCACGGGTCTACGTATTGCAGACATCGTTTGGCAAGACGCGAAACCAGGCGAGCGCCCTGGATTTGATGAAGTGGCTAACTCTGAACGTGTGATTCCGTGTGATATGGCATTCCTAGCGATGGGCTTCTTGCACCCTGAGCCAACCGGTGTCCTAGCTCAGCTCGACATTAAACTGGATGATCGTGGTAACGTGGCTTCTGAAGGCTACGCAACCAACCAGAAAGGCGTTTTCGCTGCTGGTGATATGCGTACAGGCCAGTCTCTCGTAGTTCGTTGTATTAACGAAGGTCGTGAATGTGCTATTGCTATTGATAACTTCTTGATGGGTAACTCCAACTTAGAAGCGAAAGCAGATTCATTAATGCTTGCTAACTAGGCAAGCCGAATGAGGAGGTAATCACACGATTTCTGTCTGTTTACCTCTATCAGACCTATCACATCACTTATGATATTAAGCCAGCACTCGATGCTGGCTTTTTTTGTTTTTCCTCTCCCAAAAACACACAAAACATGTTGGTAAAATGTAAATAAACCATTCTTATCCTCATGAATTGAAAGTATATTTTCAGAGTATTACGTGGTAAATCTCACTACAACATGATATTTATCCAATAACTTGACCTTTTTTACAATAACCTATATTTTGTGAATCAATCGATATCAGAATTGATAAAATTTGTTAACTCTAGAATGCATTTGATTGCATATCTAAATACACTTATAGCAATAATCATGAGTAGTTAGTCATTTACTGTCTGGATGACAGAGAAGCAAAGGGAGAATTGCAATGGCTTTATATGATCCAAGTCTTGAGAAAGATAACTGTGGGTTTGGTTTGATCGCGCATATGGAAGGCGAGCCAAGCCACAAACTCGTTCGCACCGCTATTTCCGCATTAGACCGCATGACCCACCGAGGTGGTATTGCCGCCGATGGAAAGACTGGAGATGGATGTGGACTCCTGCTACAAAAACCCGACAGTTACTTGCGCCTCATCGCTGAAGAACAAGGCTTTAACCTCAGCCGTCAATACGCGATTGGTATGATCTTTTTTAGTCAAGACAGCACCAAATATGAACGTGCCAAAGCAATTATCAACAGCGAACTGGCAAAAGAAACACTGACCGTATCAGGTTGGCGAGTGGTGCCAACTAACTCAGACGTTCTCGGCCCTATCGCGAATGAATCCTTGCCCAACATCCAACAAGTCTTTGTTTCGGCTCCCGCGGGTTGGCGTGAAAGAGACATAGAAAGACGCTTGTACATCGCTCGTCGACGCATAGAAAAACAGATCACAGACGATAACGAGTTTTATATCTGTAGCTTATCGACACAAGTTATGGTGTATAAAGGGCTATGTATGCCGGCGGATCTTCCTCGGTTTTATCTCGATCTTGCCGATCTTAGAATGGAATCGGCTATTTGCTTATTCCACCAACGTTTCTCTACCAATACTCAGCCTCGCTGGCCATTAGCGCAGCCTTTTCGCTACCTTGCTCATAATGGCGAGATCAATACCATTGAGGGAAATCGCCAATGGGCTAAAGCACGTGCTTATAAGTTTTCATCACCATTGCTGCCTGACCTTCAAACCGCCGCTCCTTTTGTTAATGAAACAGGATCCGACTCATCTAGCCTAGATAACATGCTTGATCTCTTTTTAGCAGGAGGCATGGATGTATTCAGAGCAATGAGAATGCTTGTGCCGCCCGCTTGGCAAAATCACCCCGATATGGATCCTGATCTTCGAGCTTTCTATGATTTCAACTCCAAACACATGGAACCTTGGGATGGACCTGCAGGCATTGTTTTATCCGATGGGCGATACGCTGCCTGTAACCTTGACCGAAACGGCCTACGCCCAGCTCGCTATGTCATCACCAAAGATAAACTCATTACATTAGCGTCAGAAGTCGGAATATGGGATTACGCACCAGATGAAGTGGCTGAAAAAGGGCGTGTTGGCCCCGGTGAGCTTCTGGTGATTGACACCCGAAAAGGCAAACTGTGGCAGTCCAGTGAAATTGATAACGATCTCAAAAGTCGCCACCCATATAAAAGCTGGATGGAAAAAAATGTCCACAAACTCACGCCTTTTTCAGAGCTTTTAGATACACAAGTAGGGCAACGCACGCTGAATGAAGATCAGCTAAAAACCTATCAGAAACAGTTTGCTATGAGCAATGAAGAAGTTGACCAAGTACTCCGTGTACTCGGTGATATGGGCCAAGAAGCGACAGGATCCATGGGCGACGACACACCAATGGCTGTGTTATCTTCTAAAGCTCGCCTAGTCACCGATTACTTCCGTCAGAAATTTGCTCAAGTGACCAACCCACCCATTGATCCTTTGCGTGAAAAGCATGTCATGTCACTGGCGACAAGCATCGGCCAAGAGATGAATGTGTTTTGTGAAACCGACGGTCATGCCCATAGAGTCAGTTTTGACTCTCCAGTGCTGCTCTACTCCGATATGCAGCAACTGCTCAACCTAGACCAAAAATACTATGCACATTGCCTGTTAGACATTAACTACGAACCGACAGAAATCGATTTAAAACAAGCGATTACCCAACTTTGCGATGCCAGTGTTAAAGCAGTAAAAAACGGCAATGTATTGATTGTTCTATCTGATCGAGTGTTGACGAAAGGCAAACTACCGATCCCTGCTGCAATGGCC
>NZ_JBNGCJ010000665.1:0-4793 GCF_049974785.1 Vibrio genomosp. F10 str. 9ZD137 | reverse complement strand
GTCCAATGCCTTGTTTCTCCAGAATGTTACGGATATTTTCCGCTTGAGTACTCAAGATATTGTGGGCAAGTAGCAAGGGCATAGCCGCGACAAGTCCTAGAACTGTGGTTACGAGTGCCATCGAGATCCCACCCGCCATAACTTTCGGATCACTGTTCCCAAAGTGTGTAATGACCTGGAACGTTTCAATCATCCCAGTGACCGTACCTAATAAACCCAACATCGGGGCCAACGCAGCAAATAACTTTAAGGTGGAAAGGCCCTTTTCGAGGTGAGTTTGCTCATCGACAACGGCCTCCAGTAAACGCAACTCTAGGGCTTCAACTGTTCGGTTGCTGTCTTTTTGATACACAGAAAGAACCCGCCCTAAAGGGTTATTACTGATTTGATTTGGGTTTCGTAGCTGCTTACGTATTTTGTACTGTGTGCTCGCTAGGATAACTCCGCGATAGAAAGCTATCACAAGGCCAATCGATAGAAGCCCTAAAATGATTTTACCAACCACACCACCCGCTTCAATACGATCTTGCAATGATGGTTCTATCTCCTTCTGGGCCAAAATAATACCCCGTGAAGGATCTATCGACCAGATGCCACCACCACTCTCAATATTCTTAGTACCCACACTGTTCTGCACAAGGCTCTCAAGAGCCAAAACGCTTGGTATTGATTTGGGCTGGTTGGAATAATAGGAAGCATGCTGGCGGGCACTGTTCCAGTTCAAATACCCTTGTTCACCGACAAGCGCAAAGGATCCCATTCTGTACGCATCTTCTGTATTCACCTGCCCTTCAATTGTCAATACAGGCACTGTGACCTTGGTAAGTTGAGCGCTCGCACGAATTTGTTCATCCATACTTAGCCACAAGCCTCTTAGCTCAGCCATTGATGGTAACGCTTGTGCATCAATAATCGCATCAATCGCTAGTGAATACTGGTTAGCATCAATAGCCGTCACTGAGTGATTAATCTCCGGTTCCACTTGCTTTGTTACCTGACGTACAACACCAAATAATTCACCTAAGCTTCCTGCTTCTAAACGGAGTTTTTCTTCTAAACGAGAAAGTGTCTCTTCGTTGCGGCTAAACGTCAGCGTAAGCTCATCGGTTAGCTTTTGTATGTCCGCTATCTTGGCTTCCAGATCTTTTTTTGACGCTACTAACTTCGCTTCTGTTTGAATAAATTGACGCTGACGCGCTTCTTCTTCGCGCTTTTGCTTCAAGTTATCAGCCTTCGCTTGCTCCACCAATTGTGGTGTAGCCTTGGCGGATGCTGGCATAAAAGCAAATGACAACCCTAGGGCGAGTGAAATCGTTAGAACGAGCGTTTTCATTGGGCCACCTCATCTGCTTGTGGTTTGTCGGCCGGTGAATGTGTTCCAGATGAATATGTTGTAGATGAATATATTGCCGATGACGGTTTTAACGCCACATTTTTAAGACCCGTAGTATCAAAAGTGAATGGCAATGATAAAAGACTCGGCGGTGATTGATTGTTCGCTACTCGATACGCTTCATCAAATCGGGCGTTGTTTGACGTATCAAGTGCCTGCCAGCGATTTGTTGATCGATTCCATGACCAATATTCAGATCCGGAACGATTCCTGGCTATGAGCGATATTCGACCCAAATAAAGCAGTTCAGCTTCGATACGCTGCGTATCGGAAATCGATATTTGATCACGATAAACGCCAAGCTTTGTGCCATAGTCAAGCTCAATTTGATAGGCCTCTAGAATCCGGCGATATTTTTCAGCGTCGCTGACATTGGACTCGCTCATCATTGATGTCAGCGATGCCACGCGCTCAAGTCTCGCATTTTGTCGAAGCGGGATATCCTCTTCAACGATCTGATTGAGGCCGTCTAACATTTGATACATTAGCGGGATGACACCTTGTCGAGTATCTTGTATTTGTTCAATTTGAGCTTCAAGGCTGGCCGCTTCTTTCTGCTGATTGTCGACCATGCTAGATAGGTGATTTCGATATACTCTTAGGTTTTCGAACTCTTTTTGTAGGATTGCGATGTCTGCTTTTAAAGCCTGCGAAGATGCGTAACTTTTATCAATGACCGTTTGGCTATCGCTCAAATGTTGATGGGTCTGGTTTTGAATGGCTTTTGCATCAGACAAACCTGTCGCAAAGGCTGAGGATGACAACAGTAATGTCACTGTACATGTACACACTTTAAGAAATTTCATAACCTAATTCACTTTGTTCCATCTGAGTTGTTTCTTCGTTGTCGTTTTCACTACGCCCACTATCAGTATCTTACTCACTGGCTGTCTAATGAGAACGGACGGCCAGCTGCTAGAAGAAATCATAAGCCACTGATTATATAAAGCTTATAAACATCTAGCGGAAAAAAATAACCAGCCTAGACTCTTTCTTAATACATGTATAAAAGCACATTATTGGTAAGACTAAGGATACAGCGCATGCTGTAGTGAAACAATCATCTAACGATTGCGCATTATACTCACAACTATGCGAATGACAATTATTATCACATGAGTAATTTCGACAAAGTTGAAAGATTATTAATCGTTCAATCAGAAAAGGGAGAACCGTTCTTATCACTTCCGGCAACATCAAAATATAGAATAAGGCACTGGTTTTACTGAGTTTTAATACCCCCTTTCATTGAATCAATATTCAAGGTCTATCTATTAGATTAGTTGAGAACACAGAAGCCCATCACACATGTATCAATATACGCTTGGCTTATCTGCTCAGAATTTGCTAGGTTTAAAGAACATAGTGATTGGAAAGGTATAAATATATGAAAGTAAATGTTCAAACACATCATGTATCCATTAATGAAGACTCACGTAAAGAAATTGAAAGTAAATTCGATAAGATAACAGCTCACTTTCCTCACCTGATAAGCTGTGACATCATCATCACTAAAGAGCACGGTACGCACGAAGTCGAGATTTTCACCAATTATGAGGGTGTAAGAATTTCAGCTAAATCCACAAACGACGTCATGTACCCTGCTATCTCTGCGACCTTAAAAAAACTCGAGACTGGGCTGCGTAACCGTAAAGGGCAACTGAAAGCGGATCTACACGAAAAACCAACCAGCACCAAGCCTGAAATAGCGTCAGATATTATCCAAGAAATGAAGCTTGTTTAATCATAGATAAGCCACCTGTTTCCATAAAGCCAGCAATATACTGCTGGCTTTTTCAGTTTTATACTCGTCTAAACGTCGATGCGCCTATGTCTACCCATATATGGTAACAATGGACGAGTACCAGTAATGGACATGTAACCGCAATTAACGAGGCATTATGGATAAAAACATCAAAGATAAGTGGGACAGTTACCCAGCCAATATAGCCCCTGTTATTTGCCGTCTCAGAGAGCTCATTCTACAAGCCGCTAAAGAAGAAGACTTAGGTACGGTTGAAGAAACATTGAAATGGAATGAACTCAGCTATAGCGTCACATCAGGTAGTCCGATTCGCCTAGACTGGACGTTGAAAACGCCTCACCATTGTTATGTGTATTTCCATTGCCAAACAAAGTTGGTTGATACGTTTCGCGAGTTATATGACGGTGTGTTGCAATTTCAAGGCAATAGAGCCATGGTAATCGCGATCAAAGAATTATACATTGAGGACTCTTTACCTGAGACTCAAATCAAACACTGTCTAAAATTGGCGCTGACTTATCAAAAAGTCAAACATCTCCCACTGCTCGGCGCCTGATAACGCTCATTAAATAGGATGTCTTCATGAATTACCCTAGCAACACAATACTTAGTGAATCCTTGGAAACAGCCTATTTTTGGGATACTCATTCAACCAAAGTGAAATATGAAGGGCAAACAGCGTTAGAAGTGTATTTAACCGTTGCCAAAAACACCCCAACCTGGGTGGCTAAACTGATGTCTTTACGCAATCAAATCGTCTCTAAATTGGGATTAAAGCATCTCGGAAGTATGGACGAATTTGACCATAGCACTCCCAGTGACCACTATAAAGTTGGCGATATGATCGGTATTTTCAAGTTGGTTTCTAACAGCGACTATGAGGTCGTATTAGAAGACTGTGACAAGCACCTAGATGTCCGTATTTCCTTCTTAATTGATCCCGATGGTAATGGGAAAAATAGTGATGAAGCCGTTGTCCATGCAACGACTGTCGTGCACATCAATAACGCTTTTGGCAAGGTCTACATGTTCTTTGTTGCCCCTGTCCATAAACTCATTGTCCCTAGTTCATTAAAACAACTGGCACGATAACCATTCTCTAAAGAACTAATTTTGGTGGGGAGCGAGTCCCCAGCACATCATCCGCGGCGTCGTGAGTGGAAACCTAAAGGCCGCCTAAGAAGTTTGACGCTCAGATACATCAGAAAATCACTCACTGCCATGCGTACTCACTTAGCGACTCAAAACCGTGTGCGAGTGCTATTGTTGAAACCAACGCAGTTTTTCATGCAATTGAGTCACGCTACCGACGACAATTAATGCTGGACTCTTTGCGTGCTTTGATAGGTCAGCGAGCTCGCCCAGTGTTCCAGTCAGTACTTTTTGCTCTTTACGTGTACCATTCTCAATGATCGCGCAAGGTGTATCTGTCTGTAATCCATGTTCCATAAGATTCTTTGCGATATGAGGGCACTGTTTTAAGCCCATATAAAACACCAAGGTATTATTGGTTTGAGCAAGTGACGGCCAATGAATCTCTGTACCGTCTTTTTGAATATGACCCGTAATAAATTGAACGCTTTGAGCGTGATCTCTGTGGGTTAGCGGAATGCCAGCATAGGCCGTCGCGCCAGC
>NZ_JBNGCJ010000664.1:0-2139 GCF_049974785.1 Vibrio genomosp. F10 str. 9ZD137 | reverse complement strand
CTCTACACGACGGTCATCCGTCGCTATGATAACCTGCTCTGCACCTGCTTGAATGGCTTGCTCATAGACCCATTGAATCATAGGCTTCCCTGCAATATCAGCCAAAGGTTTACCAGGAAGACGGCTAGACTGAAATCGTGCCGGAATGACAACCGTAAATGACATTAACGTCCCTCTTCTGCTGAAATAGTACGAGCTTCAGGTTCGATTAAAACAGGAATACCTTCTTTAACTGGGTAAGCTAATCGGTCTAGCTTACAAATAAGTTCTTGGTTTTCTTTATCAAACGTGAGCTTTCCCTTACACACAGGGCAAGCGACAATCTCAAATAGACGATGATCCATATTGTTCCATTACCTCTTTTATTTTTTCCATAATGCGCTGTTCGTTACCCATTTCAAACTCAGCAGAAACAGGTAAATACCACCATGTTTCAGTGGCAAAATCTCGACACTTGACGGCATCTTTCTCTGTCATGATCAAGTTTGAACCATATTGACTTAGCGTATTTAACTCTTGTTGTTGATACGCTTGATGATCAGCAAACCCTTGGGTCTTTATTAGCTTTGCATCAAGTTGTTTTAATGTATTAAAAAATCTAGGTGGATGACCTATCCCAGCAAATGCCACGAGCTTTTCTAATGTACTCACGCAGGCACGCTCTCCGGTGACCAAGTTAATGGCTTCGGATGGCACCAACGTCATGCCAATTTCACTGTTTTTAGGCTCGCCACCATTAGCAATGACAAAGTCGACCTCCTCTAAGCGAGCGGTTTTTTCTCTCAATGGCCCTAATGGGATCAGCTGTTCATTGCCAAAACGCCTGATGCCATCAACAATGACAAACTCAATATCTCGCTCAAGCGCGTAGTGTTGTAGTCCATCGTCGGTAATGATGATATCTACCCCTTTGGGAAGCAAAGCTTTTACCGCTTCCGAACGTACTGGCGACACAGCAACAGGCACATGGGTTCTTTGTTTGATTAACTTGGGTTCATCACCACAATGAGCCGTCGGCGTTGAGCTTTCAACAATCAATGGATAATTGGGAGCTTTCGCTCCGTACCCTCTGGACACCACACCCGGTTTAAAGCCTTGCTGCTTAAGTTTTTCAACCAGCCAAATGACCACAGGAGTTTTCCCGTTACCACCCGCGGTAATATTCCCAACCACCACAATAGGAACAGGCGCGCGATAGCTTTTTTTACGACCATCGGAAAACGCACATCGGCGCTTAGTGCTTATGTATAGAAATAACTGGCTTAATGGCCATAATACTGGCCAAAGCAAATATTTTAACGGATGGTTATTGAACCAGATCTTCTCAATCACTGGTTACTCACCAAACTGAATTCGGTGCAGTTGTGCATAAGCACCATCTTGGGCCAATAATGCTTTATGGGGTCCACGTTCAATGATTTCGCCCTCGTCCACAACCAAAATCTCGTCCGCTTCTTCAATTGTTGATAAACGGTGCGCGATGACGAGAACCGTTTTATCTTTTTGTAACTCCTCAAGGGCCGCCTGAATGGCGCGTTCTGATTCGGTATCTAGCGCTGATGTGGCTTCATCCAATATAAGCACTGGAGCATCTCTAAGTAACGCACGCGCTATCGCGATACGTTGGCGCTGACCACCAGAAAGACTCGTGCCGTTTTCACCAATGATTGTATCCAAACCATCATCCAAATTATTGATGAACTCCATCGCATGAGCCAATGTAGCTGCCTGTTCTATCTGATCTCGACTGTACTGCTCTTCAGCAGCATATGAGATGTTATTAGCGATCGTGTCGTTAAACAAATGCACATTCTGGGACACCAATGCGAAATGAGTCCTTAGGTTGGTCAGCTTGTAATCGCGAACGTCATGCCCATCCAATTTTATCGAGCCTGAATCTACATCGTAGAATCTTGTAAACAGATTCGCGATGGTACTTTTACCTGAGCCCGAACGACCAACTAAGGCGACCGTTTTACCGGGTGGAATCGTAAAACTGACGTTGTTTAACGCGGGCTTTTCTTTACCTTGATAGGTAAAGGTCACGTCATCGACCTCGACTAAACCTTTCACTTTCTTAACGTCTAACTGCCCCTTGTCACGTTCCGTTTCTAAATCCATTAACGAGAACAAAGTTTG
>NZ_JBNGCJ010000663.1:0-872 GCF_049974785.1 Vibrio genomosp. F10 str. 9ZD137 | reverse complement strand
AACCGTAAAGACTAACGTTGTGACACCGGCTGCTTTGGCACGTTCTAGGACGTTTTTCATGAATCCACGATCTTTTAACACGTACAGCTGGAACCACATTGGGCGCTCAATGGCTGGAGCCACTTCCTCGATCGGGCAGACAGAGACGGTCGACATGGTAAAAGGAATGCCCTTGTTTTGTGCCGCTTTTGCCGCCTGAACTTCCCCTCTTCGAGCATACATGCCTGTTAGCCCAACAGGGGCCAAAGCAATGGGCATCGCCAATTTTTCGCCGAAGATTTCTGTGTCTAAACTTAAATCTTCCATGTTGTTTAGGACACGCTGTTTTAACGCTATAGCGGCCAGGTCCTCGGTGTTTTTTCTTAGTGTATGTTCACCGTAAGAGCCGCCATCAATATAGTGAAAAAGAAATGGGGGGAGCTTGGCTTTGGCTGCGGCACGGTAGTCCGTTGGCGCGGATATGATCATAATTCAGTCCTATAAATGGTTATACAGTGCCTTTTGTTGAAGGTTCAGTATGGCCGACATCGTTAAAAAAGAGGCGTTAATGTTTATGATTTGCTTGTGTTGTCACTAGGCCTGTGTCGTTGTGTGCAACCGTCACATTTAATAAGAGAACAAGCCATTAACGCTTCAAGTAAAAATTTTCTATCTCGTCTATGTAGTGAACCCGTTCATTTCATCTATTCACTAACCTTGTTATGGGTTGATGTATTAGCCCATAAGAGCATCCGTTACGTGGAAGCCGTAAATCGCAATAAGTCCAATTACCCCTGTAGCGAATAAATAGTACAGAGTTGGAATAATGGTTTTGCGCAGCGTTGCCCCTTCTCGTCCGAGTAAGCCCACGGTAGCAGAAGCCGCCACTACGT
>NZ_JBNGCJ010000662.1:0-1164 GCF_049974785.1 Vibrio genomosp. F10 str. 9ZD137 | reverse complement strand
GCTCGCCATGCCATCGCGATACCGTCTCCAGAAGAAACATCAGGGTTGGATGTGTATTGGTAAACCTTAGATGCGCCGCCTGTTGCAAGCACGACGAACTTACTTCTTACTGTCTCAACATGTTCTTCATTTCTATTCCAGATATAAGCACCAACGACTTTATTGGCGTCACCACCAATTTTGTCTTCAGTAATGAGATCTAAAGTGTTGTGGCGCTCTAGGATTTCAATATTAGGATGACGAAGGACGTTTGCCTGCAAAGAGGTTTGCATTGCCATACCGGTTGCATCGGCAGCATGAAGAATTCGACGATGGCTATGGCCGCCTTCTCGAGTGAGGTGATAACGCGGTTTATCGTCAGTATCGTCTTCTACGCGATCAAAGGGCACACCCCCATCGATCAGCCATTGAACGCACTCTTTTGCATTCTCTGCGATAAATCGGACGGTGTCTTCTTCACAAAGCCCAGCGCCAGCCACTTTTGTATCTTGCACGTGAGATTCAATACTGTCTGATTCATCGAAGACAGCGGCGATCCCACCCTGAGCATAATAGGTGGCCCCTTCACTGAGAGGGCCTTTGCTCAATACAATGACTTTTCCATGCTCAGCGACGCGAAGAGCTAAAGACAAGCCAGCAGCGCCACCTCCTACCACTAATACATCACACTGATGTTCACGGTTTGCGTTCATAAGTCTTTTAAAATCCCGAACTGTATAGAGTCATCCAACTCTCTATTTAAATACGCAACAATGCGTCATATTCGATATATCTTATCACTACATTAAGCGCAATACTTTGTAAATCCGATTGCTTTTAATCAATATCAGCTTCAAAATTCCTCCACTGAATAAGTGACGAGCACATCACACTGTAAATTATTATTTGTCATTATTTTAAGAAAGTTTTGAACTTTCCTTTTACTACTGAGTCACAATAGTGCTCATGTAGGCAGTGGTGTCAATACTACAATGTGCATCATGAATACTCATATCTGTGAGGATAAGAGTGAATAACAATAGGAGTACACGCTCGAATGAACGAGCAGCTTACCGATCAGGTCTTGATTGAGCGAGTTCAGAGTGGAGATAAGCAAGCATTCAATTTACTGGTTTTGAGATACCAAAACAAAGTATGCAATCTTATTTAGATCGGAAGAGCGGT
>NZ_JBNGCJ010000661.1:0-1312 GCF_049974785.1 Vibrio genomosp. F10 str. 9ZD137 | reverse complement strand
CTTCATCTTGTCGACCGGCTTTGTTATCATCCAATGGTGCCAAAAGGCCATCACCTTCTCCATCAGGAGCAACCAAGCCAAGGTAATAACCAGACCCAATACCGTGTCTAGGGCCATTTGAATCGAGGAGTGTGGAATAACTGTCAGGCGCATCGCCAAAGTCGATGGTAGAGTCTTCATCAATAACCGGTGCATTGGCACAGCGTGCACCGTCATTTTGTCCTGATGCCGGGCCATTGGCAAATAGGGCTGCTGCAATCGTTTCATCGGTCATGTTGTCAGGATCAGAAAGATCGATTCGGAAGATGGCCCCATCGGAATTACGCGCAATGTAGTAATAGCCATTGACATCAAAGTATCCGGCGCCAAAAGTACCGGTGACACCGACATTCCCGAGCCGAGTTTCACCGCCCACCTCGGTATCAAATTCAAACAAATTTCCGGTCGAATTATCAACCCCATACAGTTTACCGTTACTTGGGTGAAAGGCGAAGTCGGTTAAGTTTACCGTTGCTGTTTCGGTTATCAGTTCGAGGGTTAGCTGCGCGGAAGGATCAGAGTCGAGCGGAGACAAATCTATTTTGAATAGCCCTTCATTTTTTCGATAGAGGTAAAACACATGGTTATAGACATCACCGACGTAGAAAGTATGAATAGGTAAACCAGACACATTGAGCGTTTCAGATTGAAAATTTTGCCCTAAGCGAACCACTTGTTTGTAAGTCGTATCATACCCATAGATATAACGATCATCATAATCGAAACCGACGGCATTGATGTTTCCCACCGTCCCGGTATTTGCTTGCAATAAGTTGGTTTCACCTGTGACCAGGTTGACGCCATAGACTTGAACAGGCTTCGATTGGAACAGATAAGCTTCACTTGGGCAGGTATCAAATGGGGCAGAAATCGCCGCCAGCGGGGTCAAACACAAAACGATTATCGATATAAGCCGATGCATAGGTATCTCCTTGTCACTCACGCTCAGTTATTGAGGTAATACCATTACAAGGAGTATGCCAGTAATTTAATCCATATAATTCAATGTATTAAGTTGTGGGCTAGCAAAATGAGTCAGATTGACTGTCAAAACAAGAACCGGCAGATAAGCCGGTTTTCATAATGAGAAATGATTGGGTCTGCTGGGGTTTATCTCAAGAGCAGGTCGGGCAGTGGGGCAATTTTGATAATTTCATTTCACGCCAGTTCATGGTGAGAGCATCTAAAATAAGGACCTTTCCTGCAAGGGGAGTGCCGTAATGAGCAATGACTTTGATCGCTTCCATGGCTTGAACAAGATCGGAAGAGCGGT
>NZ_JBNGCJ010000660.1:0-2133 GCF_049974785.1 Vibrio genomosp. F10 str. 9ZD137 | reverse complement strand
TTGGCTCTTTCTCGACAACGCTCTGACTCTGCGGCCGTACACTAAGATGGGCACGATAATAAACGGCACCGACGTTAATACGATTAAGGTTAGCTTTATATTGGTGGCAAAAAGCATAACCACTGCGCCAATACACATGAGTGCACTGCGCATCGCCATAGAAAACGAGGAGCCTATAATACTTTGTAGCAGTGTGGTATCGGTAGTGATGCGAGACATAATGTCTCCACTGCCATGGGTTTCAAAGTAGCTGGGGTGTAAAGTGATGACATGATTGAACACAGCGAGTCTTATATCTGCACTCACGCGTTCCCCCACTGAGGAAACGAGGTAAAACCGGAAAAATGTACCCACAGAGATAAAAACGGTCACCAGAAGAATAAATTGAATGGCGCGACCAAGATCGTCAATGGATCGCTGAGAAAATCCTTCATCAATTAACATTCTGACGCCATGACCCACCGACAGTGTCAACGATGCAGTAAACATCAGCGCGAGAAGCGCCGCAATAACACTTACCTTGTAAGGTTTAACGAACTCGACGAGATTAAACAAAATGCTCAGATTTTTATTGTTCTTCCCCTGCTCTTTTTGTTCACTTGCTGGCGACGGATTGAGTGGAGATGGGGTGTTTTTATGTTTCGATTGCATCGTTTACCTTAAAGTTCTCCACTCACACAGTGGATATTAATAACCTTAGACTACCTGATGCTCAGGAGTTGGTAAAAGCATACCTAGAGCGAAACCCAAAAAACATTCATCAAACTCATAATGGTACGAATAACGATTCCCCGATGAAATAACCCTCTTATTTACCAACAAATAGTATTTATAGAAATCAATGAGCAATATTATATTCGACACGTTTTTATGGTGTAACTCAAACTTTCCACTTAATTCACGACCATTACTAACTTCGGCCATTAAAATCGTTTTATTGCATAGATGTCATGGAGTACGCAATGAGAATTTATACAGAGAAAAATATCACTTGTCCCAATTGCGATCATACTATTGGAGTCACTCTCGACGCTTCTAGTGAAAGCCAAGAGTTTTACGATGATTGCCCGTTTTGTCACCGTTCTATCCACCTAAATATGCATATCGATCATAGCCAGCAACAAGTTAGCTTGATCGCGAGTATTGAAGACGAACCCTTTAGTTAGTAATTGGTTAACGCATAGCTAACGAACTTTTTCCGATAAAAGAATGTCGATAAAAGAAGCACGCTCAAAGGGTGCTTCTTTTATTTGGATACAGAGATACTATACGCGCTGAGCAAGTACACGTTCCACGGTATCCACAATGGCTTGTGTTTGTGGATCAACTTCAACGTTAATTCGATCGCCCGCTTTTCGGCTCCCAAACAAGGTTCGCGCTAACGTCTCTGGAATCAGATGCACGCTAAATCGCCCTTTCTCCACCTCGCCAATCGTTAACGAACAACCATCCAAACCAATGTAACCCTTTTCCAAGATATATTTCATGGCTGATTTATCGACGCAAAACCACAGTGTTCTATTATTGGGCGTGTTGATCACTTGATCTATGGTTGCGGTAAAAGCGATGTGCCCAGACATAGAGTGGCCACCAATTTCATCACCAAATTTGGCTGCCCTTTCAATGTTCACTTCATCACCTTCGCTTATCTCGCCAAGATTGGTCAGTTTCAATGTGGCTTGCATTAAATCGAATGTCACAAAATCACCGTTTATTGAAGTAACCGTTAAACAACACCCGTTATGTGCAATTGACGCACCAATAGCTAGGCCGAATCTGAGCTCTTCAGCAAGTGAAAGAGTATGGCTTTGAAAGTCTTCTTTTTTATCGATTTTAACAACACGTGCTGTGCCTTGGACAATTCCAGTAAACATAGTTAAATTCCATGAGTTTTTTATGGAGCTTAGTGTGACATTTCTTTATCATGCCCGACAACACCATTATTGATGATTTTACATCGGTGGACTCTTTTTCTTTCCTCCTTCCTTTGGAGTTCCTGTGCATCGTTACAAATTAGAGGCATCTCACCTCGTTAAGCTTGCTACGCCCGTTTTTATTGCTTCTATCGCGCAAACTGGAATGGGGTTCGTTGATACGATAATGGCCGGTGGCGTCAGCGCGACCGATATGGCC
>NZ_JBNGCJ010000659.1:0-5591 GCF_049974785.1 Vibrio genomosp. F10 str. 9ZD137 | reverse complement strand
ACCGCTCTTCCGATCTCTTCACAATGCTAAGTTTGTTGTCAACAAAGACAAGAAGCTGGTTATCACATCTCGTGCTTCTGAGATGACGATCATTGATGAGTTTGGCCGTACTAAAGAGAAACACAAACTGCCATACGGTTCGATTCTTAGCAAAGCAGACAGCGACGCTGTTACTGCGGGCGAAGTTGTTGCGAACTGGGAAGCGCATACCATGCCAATCATCACTGAAGTGGCCGGTCGTATCCAATTCGTTGATATGATCGATGGTGTGACGGTTTCTCGCCAGACTGATGACCTAACCGGTCTTTCGTCTAGTGAAGTAACAGATGCAGCAGCTCGCCCAGCAGCAGGTAAAGATATGCGTCCAGCTATCAAACTTGTTGATGCGAAAGGTAACGATGTAATGATTCCTGGTACTGATATGCCAGCTCACTACTTCCTACCTGGTAAAGCGATCGTTAACATCGAAGATGGTGCTGAAGTAGGTATCGGTGACACGTTATCTCGTATTCCACAGAAATCTAGCGGAAACCGAGATATCACCGGTGGTCTACCACGCGTTGCTGACTTGTTCGAAGCTCGTAAGCCTAAAGAGCCTGCGATTCTTGCTGAGCACACAGGTACTGTGTCATTCGGTAAAGAGACGAAAGGTAAGCGTCGTTTAGTTATCACTCGTGAAGGCGGAGACGCGTACGAAGAGATGATTCCTAAGCATCGTCAGCTGAACGTATTCGAAGGTGAGAAGATCGAACGTGGTGATGTTATCGCTGATGGTCCAGAGACTCCGCATGACATTCTACGTCTACGTGGCATTCATGCTGTGACTCAGTACATCGCTAACGAAGTTCAAGAAGTCTACCGTCTACAAGGCGTTAAGATTAACGATAAGCACATTGAAACTATCGTTCGTCAAATGCTACGTAAGTGTACGATTACTCACGCTGGTGACTCTGAGTTCTTACCTGGTGAGCAAGTTGAGTACCACAACGTTAAGATCGCTAACCGCGCTCTAGAAGCAGAAGGTAAAGAACTAGTACGTTACGAGCGTGACTTACTAGGTATTACCAAAGCATCTCTAGCGACTGAGTCATTTATCTCAGCAGCATCTTTCCAAGAAACGACTCGCGTACTAACAGAAGCTGCGGTTTCTGGTAAGCGCGATGACTTACGTGGTCTGAAAGAGAACGTTATTGTTGGTCGTCTGATCCCAGCTGGTACTGGTTTCGCTTACCACCAAGAGCGTCAAAAGCAACGTGAAGAGCAACAAGAAGGTCCGTCAGCTGAACAAGCGACAGATAATCTAGCAGCACTTCTCAACGCTGGCTTTTCTTCTGAAGAATAAGCACTCTGACGAGTAATCACGATTCGTGATAAAAAAAGGCACCTTTGGGTGCCTTTTTTGTTTTTTATTTGAGTGAGTTTATGAGTGAAATAGTCGGCAGCACCGTTGGATGAGAAATAGAAAAGTACAGAGGGTGGCTAATGAGCACTTTCTACAAGTACTCATTGCACAGAGGGTAAGCGGCTTGCTTGATAGCCAGTCCCTAGAAACTAAATCATAGGTATCCGATCCTATATATTCAGTTCTAAATAACTTAAATCAAAGAACTTGAACCAGTAACTTAAACGAATAGTTTAAGCGCCAGGAGGTATGGCAAGGCTATTTGCAATCAGCTGAATCAGCTGGTCTTCGACTTCAAATCGCATCTCAATCACCTCGCCAACTTGAGACAGATCATTGTCGAAGCCTTTTAAAGGGTCGTCCTTACTGACGGCTGCATAGGTGTCTGTGAAGCTCAACAGCGGCTCGGTCGTCAGTACGATCTTTGCGTAAGTCTGATTGATCTCATCAGTGGCTTCAAACCCCGTTGCGCGCCATTGATCCATGACCATGTCATAGATTTTAAAGTGCCCTTCGGAGATATAATCGACCAAGTGCTGACAAAAGCTTTGAAGCGCTTTAGGCGTCGGAAGTTCAGAAACTGAAGATTTTACGGATGATGGTTGAAGTGATGCGAGCTTACAGTATTCAACAATGAGTAATTGACGAGTCTCAAGCCAATGATCAATAACCTCACTTGAGCCACCCCATTGTTGCTGCGTTTGTTTGAATTTATTTAGCATGACCATGCCCTCATGATCGGTACACAAATTTGTGTACGAATTAGCTTTGCAGTGCAAAGATCCCTTTTACATCCACTCAGAGTTTGTAAATATATTTATCATTAATAATCTCTGGTATAAATTAGATTGCCAGTAAAATGAATGAACTGCAAGCTAAGAGACCGTATGATGTTAAAAAATAGTAATAGTAAAAGGCACGAAAAAGCCTATTGGTGCGCAGTCACTGGAAGTGATATTTATCTGGTAGAAAACGAGCTTCCATTTGCGACCGCGGAAGAGATCAACTTTCCCATTGAGCACGCGGTTAACATTGGCCAATACCAGGGTTCCCCTGTGTTATGGATAAATGAAGTCGATATAGAATCGCCTCTTGAACTCACTTCTCTGAGAGAATGTTTGCAGTTTCCTGACGCACTTTTCTTACTCATGAGCAAAGCGGTTCAGCTTGGGAATATGACCCTGACGCAACGATTTTGCCCTCAATGTGGTGGGCGGAACCACTTAAATATGAACCAACTTGCGATGCAGTGCACAGATTGTCGAACCTTACACTATCCCAGAATATCACCATGCATCATCGTTGCCGTGCGCAAACAGCATCAAATATTACTAGCGCAGCATCCTCGCCATCGCAATGGTATGTATACCGTGATTGCAGGTTTCCTAGAAGTAGGAGAAACCCTTGAGCAATGTGTTGCGAGAGAAGTAAAAGAAGAGACCGGGATTCATGTCCAAAATATTCGTTACTTTGGCAGTCAGCCTTGGGCATTTCCTTCTAACATGATGATGGGTTTTCTTGCAGAGTACGAGAGCGGTGAGGTCAAACCCGACTATCAGGAGCTCAGCGATGCACGATGGTTTGATTTTGATAAATTGCCACCCGTCGCGCCTAAAGGCACCATTGCAAGAACCCTGATTGATACCTTAACTCAGGTGAGTTAGTCGATAAATAAATAGAGAATGACAGATAAAAAAAACCCTCCGAGAAGGAGGGGGTAAGTAAGATGTCGTTATGAGATGCTGAGCACTAAGTACTCAGTTATTATTGTAATTTTCGCTAGCAAACGAATTTTTAGCATTGTTACATAATGCGTGCAAACTAAGCATTGATTTAAAAGTTAATAACTTGATCTAGATTGCAAAGCACGCCTCTTTTGAGAGCTGAACAGTGTTAGAATACTAAACTTCAAAAATAGACAAGATTGAATTGGAATTTAACGGAATGACCGAATTAAAGAATGATCGCTATTTACGCGCCCTGTTAAAACAACCTGTTGACTGCACACCGGTCTGGATGATGCGTCAAGCTGGCCGCTATCTTCCTGAATATAAAGCAACTCGCGCAGAAGCGGGTGACTTCATGTCTTTGTGTAAAAACGCAGAATTGGCGTCAGAAGTAACGCTTCAACCTTTGCGTCGTTTTCCGCTCGATGCTGCAATCTTGTTCTCAGACATTCTGACGATCCCAGATGCGATGGGTCTTGGTTTGTACTTCGAAACGGGTGAAGGCCCGAAGTTTGAACGTCCAATCACATGTAAAGCAGATGTTGAAAAAATTGGTTTGCCGGATCCAGAAGGTGAACTTCAGTACGTTATGAATGCCGTACGTCAAATCCGCAAAGACCTGAAAGGTGAAGTGCCTCTCATCGGTTTCTCTGGCAGTCCTTGGACGCTTGCCACGTATATGGTTGAAGGTAGCAGTTCTAAAGCGTTCACTAAAATCAAAAAAATGATGTACGCAGAGCCTCAAACCTTGCACCTACTACTGGATAAACTTGCAGACACGGTTATTGAGTATCTGAACGCACAGATTAAAGCCGGTGCACAATCGGTCATGGTATTTGATACATGGGGTGGTGTGCTGACTCCACGTGATTACAAACTATTCTCGCTTCAATACATGCATAAAATTGTCGATGGTCTGATTCGTGAGAATGAAGGTCGTCGCGTTCCTGTTACGCTATTTACCAAGAATGGTGGCATGTGGCTAGAGTCGATTGCAGCAACAGGCTGTGATGCTGTCGGCCTAGACTGGACAATTAACATTGCTGATGCCAAAGCACGTATTGGTGACAAAGTCGCGTTACAAGGCAATATGGACCCGTCTGTACTCTACGCGCAGCCTGAACGTATTCGTGAAGAAGTCGGCACCATCCTTGAAGGTTTTGGTGATGGCGGAACCGGCCATGTATTTAATCTGGGCCATGGTATCCATCTAGATGTGCCACCTGAAAATGCAGGTGTGTTTGTTGATGCTGTGCATGAGTTATCTAAGCCATACCACAAATAGTTGAGTAAATAGTTGAAAGCGCCTGATACGACCAGGCGCTTTTTTGTTATGGGTTACACTTGGCGTTATACTCATTCGATTGACGGAAAGGATACGGGCAATAAATGAAGACTCGCGATAAAATTGTACACGCAGCATTAGAGCTATTTAATGAACATGGTGAGCGTAATATTACGACCAATCACATTGCTGCGCACATAGACATTAGCCCTGGCAACCTTTACTACCATTTTCGCAATAAACAAGAAATCGTCCATGAGATCTTTACGCTCTACTCTGAAGAGCTGCTCGAGCGCTTTACTCCCATCAATGGTCAGCAGGAAAGTTTGGTGTTACTCAAACACTATCTGGATTCCATTTTCACCTTCATGTGGAAATATCGTTTCTTTTACGCCAATCTTCCTGAGATTCTTCAACGTGATACTTCGTTGCATGATGACTACATTAAAGTCCAAGAGAAGCTACAAAATAACCTAGTTAATATCATGAGGGCCTTCGTAAAGCTTGATTTGTTAGTGGTTGAAGAGTTAGAAATGAAATCTTTGGTGACTACCTTACATTTAATTGCAAGCAGCTGGATTGGTTATCAATCGGCGATGTCGCTAAACGCTAAGGTCACCGAACAAGTTGTGCTGGAAGGTATGCTGCATATGATTGCGGTGGTCAAACCTAAAGCCACGGAACTGGGTATTGAGCAATTACAATTACTAGAAGATGGTGTTATCGCGATTTACGCTTAACTGGGCTGAACAACGGTTCTTTGCCTCCGCTACGGATTCATTTCCCCAAGGTTATTTATGCACTACGATGTTTTTAATGGTGATGCTGATGGCATCATCGCTTTACTGCAATTACGACTCTCGTCGCCTCGGACGTCACAGCTCATCACGGGTGTGAAGCGTGACATTAAGTTGGTTGAAAAATTGGACCTCTCGAATAATGACTCACTAACGATTCTTGATATTTCAATGGCTAAGAATATGGAAGGGTTAGTCTCTGCGCTCGAACTTGGGGTTGAGGTATTTTATGCGGATCATCATCAATCCGGTGATATTCCCGACCACCCATTACTCGATGCGAATATCGACCTCGATGCCAACACCTGTACGGCATTGATTATTGACCAATTATTAGAAGGTCAATACCACCTGTGGGCGATCACCGCTGCGTATGGCGA
>NZ_JBNGCJ010000658.1:0-3874 GCF_049974785.1 Vibrio genomosp. F10 str. 9ZD137 | reverse complement strand
GCAAGCCGTTGGTTCCGTTAGCTCACAAGATGGTCTTGGTCCACTATTTAACAATAATGCCTGCCAAGATTGTCATATTCGAGATGGACGAGGCCACGCTTCTAAAGCAGAAAAGGGCATGCGTGGTACCGATTTTAACAGCATGCTGTTACGAGCATCGAAAAGTGACATAACTCAAGAACAACAAGACGCGATCAACCAGTCGTTGATGGCCAATGTTCCTGACACTTGTATCGGCGGTCAGCTTCAGCATCAATCAAATTTTGGGATAGCAAAAGAGGCAACCCAAGCCGTTAGTTACCAATATTACCATGTCGAGTTTAGTGATGGTGAAAGCGTGGAATTACGCCGTCCAACTTGGCATGTCAAAGCGCAGGGTTGTGACATCAATAATGATACTGTGTTATCAGCTCGTGTGGCTCCTCAGATGATCGGTTTAGGTTTACTTGCATTGATTGATGAGGCTCAGATCCTCGCTCAGCAAGATATTGAAGATAAAGATAATAATGGCATTTCTGGCCGAGCTAACTTTGTGTGGTCGGTCGACGAAGATGCAGTTGCTTTGGGGCGCTTTGGCTGGAAAGCGGGTCAGCCAACCATCAGGCAGCAAACCGCTGGGGCGTTTTTAGGAGATATGGGGCTCACCACGGAGTTGTTTACGACTGAAAATTGCATGCCACATCAAAAAGATTGTTTGGCTGCACCGAGTGGAAATGGTGATATGACGGGCGATTACAGTCATGAGGTCTCGTCTAAAGTACTGGAAAAAGTGGTTTTCTATTCTAGCCATTTATCCGTCCCAGAGCGCCGCAACGCTTATGATGAAAAGGTCTTGGCGGGCAAAGCACTCTTTAATGATATTGGCTGTCATCAATGCCATACAGAAAGTTATACGACACAACAATCAAAAGAGTTTCCAGAACTGTCCGGTCAAAAGATCTACCCATATACCGATATGTTGTTGCATGACATGGGGCTAGAGTTGACGGACTTTGATAAACACAGCAAGTTTGTTCAAGGGAACATTCAAGTTGAGTTCTTGGCACAAGCCAACGAATGGCGTACTGCACCTCTATGGGGATTGGGTTTGGCGCAAACCGTGGATCCAAACGCAACCTTCTTACACGACGGTCGTGCGCGAACCATTATGGAAGCCATTTTGTGGCATGGTGGTGAGGCGAGCACTCAGCAACAAGCCGTGTTGCAATTGGATAAAGCGCAGAGAGAAAGCTTGATGGTGTTTTTGAACGATTTATAAAGGCGGCGTTATCTCACCACACCATTCCTGCCTTATACCACGCTTGTTTATCACAAGGAGTGTTTTGGTTTGGCGTGAAAGAAAAGAGGTGTTTGGGAATGCAAAGTTAAGCAGATAAAAACAAGGGGTTAGCAAAAAAGTTCAGCAAAAAAGAAGAGGATAACCTAGTTAGCGTGAGCCGCGAGGTGAAATGCCGGTGACTAGGTTTGATTCTTTTTTGCTTTATTTAGTTCTTACTTTTGATGATGAGAGACATGGCGTTGTCTCTGTCGCTACAGGACTGTGAAATGTCCTAGCGTACTGCCGGTATTCGATAAAATCGTACCAGTACTGTCTCGATCATTGAATTCAAAGTCGATCAGGTAGCTTGTGTCTTGAAGCTTTGGCAATATGTGGCGATGTAGAATATCGCTGTTTAACTGTCGTATTTCTGCGACCCAAGATAGGTCTTCGTTAAGCAAGTTTATTTCAATTTTGAACATTTAATACCTTGTGATTTTGTTAGTGATTTTTCTCGTGACAATTTGTACCAATGGATTTGTCGTGTTGTTCTTTTAGACATAATTGTGCCTTTAATTTATTACAGGTTTATTGAGTGCCGATGACAGATAGCGATTAAAGCGCATAAATTTTACGCAATCAATGGCGACGAAAATCGACGAATATTTAATGAGGCTGTTGGTGTAAAGCTATTGAATGATCGATTGAAGTAAAGCTGACGCAAAGATGGTGTAACGAGGTTTATCGAGAACTGTCTATGAGGGAACTTGGACTAAATGTAACATTAACAACTCTTATTCAAGAGCCAAGCGGTAACTATACGCTTAGTTTTATAAATAGCTACCGTTATTTCCAAGTGAAAGTAAAATAAATGCACATTTGTATTAACTCACTGAAATTATGGCACTTTACGTTATTTACCTTTTGAGTGGGGTTAAAATCTGTTTGCCAAACACGTTGATTAACGCCCCTGTCACTATCAAACCACCACCTAAATACGTCCACACTGAAGGGATCTCATTAAACACCCAAACCCCAAGTAGCGCAGAAAATACAATCTGTATATAAGAATAAGCAGACGCTTTTCCTGCCGCTTGGGTTTGCATCGCTTTGGTTAGGCCATATTGACCGATTTGCGTGAAGATGCCGACTAAAATGAGCATGACCGTGAGAAACAGACTCGGCCACACAAAGTGGTTCCAGATAAGAAGGGTAGAGATAGGCAAAGCGACCAATGGAAAATAGAATATGATCACCGAACTGTCTTCCGTCTGACTCAGCTTTCTTACGATTACATAGGCGATAGAGCTGCCAAACGCACCGCATAACGCAATCAGAATACTAAACAGTGGTAGCTCGTTGGCTACTTCGCTGCTGATGTTTGGTTGAACCATGACCAATAAACCTGCCAGGCAGAACGCTATACAGATAATGGTTGATTGCTGAATACTCTCCTTCAGAAATAAAACCCCGAGCAATGCAGTAAATATGGGGTGAACGTATTGCAAGATCGTCGCTTCGGCCAAAGGTAACGTTGTAACCGCATAATAAACGCACATCAATGCTGCTGTTCCTACCGCGCCACGCACAAAGAGTAGCGGTTTATTGTTACCCCATACAGAAATGCCTTTTCGCTTTACATCCAAATAACTGATGATTAAAGAGACTAATGCTCGGGCCGCAACGATTTCAAATACCGGGATGCCATAATTGCTAATGTACTTCACGCAAGCGGACATGAGCGCAAATCCAAATGCAGAAAGAAGCATAAATCTAACCCCAACAGGGATAAGCGTTAAAGAGAAAGAGGGCATAAAGTGACAGATATAATTTGTGTGGAGGGAAATAGTAACACCTAAAGTGATGAACCGCTCTTATTTGAATGATCCTTCACAACGAAATTTTTATACAGTCAAATCAAAACAAGCGCATCAAAAGCGCATACGTTTTATGTAATGATATAAAAACCACCATCTATTTACCCTTCGTTAATATATTCTAAGGCTCTCCTACCGGGCCAGCGTATGCAGTTAATCTTGATATTTAGATGATGGCATGCTGAATTAATGACGTATAAAGCGAGGCCTGATGATGTGGCAACGTCGTTGTTAGTACCAACTATTAAGGCTTTGCTTAGTAGCCTGTCAGCTCCATATAACCAGAACCGGAATGAGAACCTTTAATTACGATTGGACCCTCCCAATAGGCGATAGACAGAGGCATTTGGGCGTTTGGATTGAGTGCTGAGATGGTCAGGTCGATTTGTTGAGTTGGAATCGCCATTCGCCATTCTGTTGGGTAGTCACGCCCATCGATTTCAGTTTTCTTGATGGCGGTTAAGCTGATGTCTTGCTGCTTAATCGCGATGCCAGAACCATCTTGCTGCATTAACCTTGCATGGGAATAATTGGCTTCGTCTGTTGTCGAGTTTCTAAGCTGAAACACGACTAAGCTGGTTTCATTATTGAGCCGAAGTGCAAACCAATCCCAGCCTTGTTGTGAGTCGAGTAAGAACTGTGAACTCCACTCTCTGTCAATCCAACCTTTACCCGAAACGAGATGTGTTGTGCCATCAATCGTCACTAACCCTGATACATAGATCGGAAGAGCGGCTCA
>NZ_JBNGCJ010000657.1:0-1124 GCF_049974785.1 Vibrio genomosp. F10 str. 9ZD137 | reverse complement strand
TGAGCCGCTCTTCCGATCTCATTATCTTAACCGCTTCACCCTTGTCTAATGATTTATCGTAAGAATGACCAGCAAGTATCTCGGCGACCACTTTATAGAAAGAGCGCCCTAAATCGTCTCCGCGTATCGCATAGCCATCCATTGCTGAGTTTGTATACGATGGCACATTAATTGGCGAAGTAATATCTTCTGCTAGTACGCGGCCATACGATTGTTCAATGGCTATCGATTCGTGTAACTCGACACCAGACACCATTGAAAGAATCTTGTCTCTTCCTTGTTCAACCGATAAAAACGCAGGAGACAAGGTGTCACAACACGCTGAAATAACAGGGGCTACTGAACTTTGACTGATCGCTGTGTTTCGTTTCGCTATGTCGTCATGAGACTGTTCATTATGATCTTTTACATAACTCAGCACGAACTGCGCAATACCTTCAATGTCGTCGATACTCATCTGAGGCAATGGCGCATCAACTATTAAGTCCGCAGCGATGGCAATGATATTCTCGTCATGTGGGTAGATCCAAGGCTTGCCGACTTCTTCTCTGTGTAACTCAATTTTTGGGAATGCGATATTTTTACATCCCTCGACTAAAACCAAATCCAGCTTATTTACATCAAAACGTGTCAATAGGTAATCAAATTCAGATTCAGAATCCGGCGTTTCGGTCATCAGCGCATGGCGGTTTCTTGAAGAAATCAACATCTGAGAAGCGCCTGCTTTTCGAAGTCTAAAGCTGTCTTTTCCGGGTTTATCTACATCAAAATCATGGTGCGCGTGTTTGAGTACTCCGACGCGCAATCCTGAGTTAACCAGCTTAGGTAGCAAAGCTTCCAGCAGTGTTGTTTTTCCCGTCCCTGAGTAGGCGGCAAACCCCAGCAGTGGTAATTGAATAGAAGGCATGTTCATGATTCGATCGCTCCAAATTGGGTCAGTTCATCGGGGGTATTCAAATTAAGAAAGCAATCTGGAGAATCGCTAAAATCAACGTATTCAACGCGACACTCTTTGTAAAGTAAGATGATTTTTCGTTCGCCACGCTCAAGAAACGCATCAAGCTTAGGTAACACGCGCTTATTAAATAAGGTAAAGACAGGCTGTTTATATTCGCCGTCGTGTG
>NZ_JBNGCJ010000656.1:0-2317 GCF_049974785.1 Vibrio genomosp. F10 str. 9ZD137 | reverse complement strand
TCGAGGATGGTACGCCGGCTCAGTGGGCTATGTGAGCCATAGAAAAGCCGAGTTTTGCGTCGCGATACGCAGTGCGTTGGTGGTGAATGAGCAAGTTCAATTATTCGCTGGTGCGGGTATTGTTCCAGGTTCTGTCGCCAGCCATGAATGGCAAGAGCTAGACAAAAAAATGTCCACATTACTGTCGTTATTTTCCGATGCGCCGCCACTGGTTGAGGTCGCATCATGATCAACAACCAAGCGGTGATGAACCGTATTTGGTGCCGTGTCATACTCGAAGAATTAACACGATTTTGTGTGACGGAAGTTTGCATTGCACCGGGGTCTCGTTCTACCCCTTTAACTCTCGAAGCCGATGCCAATCAGCAACTCAATATTCACACTCATTTTGACGAGCGTGGACTCGGGTTTTTGGCGTTGGGTCTAGCGAAGGCAAGCCATTCTCCCGTTGCCATTATCGTGACGTCGGGTACAGCCGTAGCTAACCTGCTGCCTGCTATCGCCGAAGCTAAATTGACTGGGGAAAAGCTGGTTGTGTTAAGTGCCGATAGACCTCAGCAATTGGTGGGCTGCGGTGCGAATCAAGCTATCGAGCAACGTGGTATTTTTGCACCGCATACGCGCGCGGAGCTTAATCTACCCAGTCCATCTGAGCAGTTCGGTCTACCTTGGCTTCTTTCTAGCCTCGATGAGGTCATGCACCAGCAAGCGCAACAGGGCTCTGCAGTTCATATCAATTGTCCCTTTCCAGAGCCGTTGTATGGAGAGGTCGATGAGACACTGTTTAAAGATTACCAGGAAACGGTATCTGGATGGCGTCAAAGCCACGAACCTTACTGTCTACAATATGGCACTCAGGCTCAGTATCCACATCGGTTTTGTACGGATCTTTTTTCAAAAAAAGGCTTAGTGATCATTGGCCGTGTTGAACGGGATCAGGCAGCCTCGGCTATTGAATTTGCGCACCGATTGGGTTGGCCGGTTTTATGTGACCCACAATCTGGGGTGAGTAGCGATTGGGCACACTATGATGTGTGGTTACAATTATCAAGCGCCTCTCACCCAGAAAAAAATGTATTGAATCAATGTACTGCCGTTATTCAGTTCGGCTCTCGAATTATCTCTAAGCGCTTAAACCAGTGGCTAGATCAGCACGTCTCCACCTCATCTTGTGACTACATTTATGTAGACCCAAGTGCCGATCGAAATAATCAGTCACATCTACAGCAAACCCATTATCGCTCTGAGGTCGCTGACTGGTGCCAATGGCAACTCAATCAGCTATCTCAATTGCCATTGTCTGGAAAAAGCGAAACAGCTGGTTGGGGCGATGCGTTACAAGTTCTTTCCCGTGTGGTCGCGACAAAAGCAAACGCGTTTTTAGAACATGGTGATTGTTTGACTGAAGTTGGCTTGAGTTATGCTATACCTGAATTATTAAAAAACGTACCTAAAGAGGCGACGTTATTCTTCGGAAACAGTCTTTTTGTGCGCTTGGTTGATATGTTTTCATCGATTGACTCGTTCCGTGTGCATACTAATCGAGGCGCGTCAGGGATTGATGGTTTAGTCGCGACATCCGTGGGTGTTCAACGAGCCTCATCAACACCCATGCTGGTGTTTATCGGTGACACTTCATTGCTGTATGATCTGAACTCTTTGGCGTTATTAAGCCATCAAAAGAGCCCGGTTGTGATCGTTGTGACCAACAATGATGGCGGGGCAATTTTTGATTTATTACCTGTGCCCAAACAGCAAAAAGAAGCCCTATATCAAATGCCTCATGGCTATCAGTTTGAGTACGCAGCAAAGCAGTTTGGTTTGGCCTACGATAGGCCAAATACGCTATCTCAATGTTTGCTCAGTATCTCAACACACCTTAATCAGAGCTGTGGTGCCTTGGTTGTCGAGGTTATAACGCCTTCGAATCAAGCTTCAGAACAACTCGTCGAATTTTCCCGTTTACTTCATGATGCCTAGATTATGGCCCTCATTTATGGCTCTTGGTCAATGGAGCTAAGCCTATGGAGCTGAGATTGTGGAAAATAAAGTGAACGACGGCATGCTGCATAGTGAACATCATTATGTGGGTAACACAACCAAACCGACATTGGTTTTTCTTCATGGCTTACTCGGAAATGGCGATGATTGGCAATCGAGTATCGAACAGCTAACGGAATACTCATGCCTGACAATTGACCTTCCTGGTCATGGTCAAAGTGCACATATTACATGTACAGGCTTTGACGATTGCTGCGATATGATTTCCAATACTGTTTCAGCATTACTCGCGCCCAGCCAGCCAGTGGTCATGATT
>NZ_JBNGCJ010000655.1:0-472 GCF_049974785.1 Vibrio genomosp. F10 str. 9ZD137 | reverse complement strand
TTTTATCCGCTTAACGAGGCGTTAGTTTACCTCTAATAATTTAGGGTAAATTGTTTAAATTAAGTGGTCTGGTTACGCTTTTATCTGTTTCAAATAGATTGGTTCGCACTCGCGAATTTGCAGCTTAATCTGAACATTCAGCCAATGCAGTCGTGTTTTGGCTAATAGCGTTTTAGCTTTTATAAAACCCTAAAGCATAAAACACATTAGCTTAGTGAACTGGAATTAGAGGCTTCATTTAAACTCCAGTTTTCACAATGCATTGATTATGTTGTTAAATCTGAAATGTTTTTCAGTTTTCGCATTAACTTTTGGCGCAGCAATCACCGAATTAAATTGTCGAAGCTGTTAATGTTGCATCATTATCGGTCGGCAAAAACTAACAAGGCCTTTAAGTCGGAACAAAAATAGTTGGCTTTGTTTCGTGCCTCAACAATTTTAGCCAACTTTTTTGTCCGCTTAAGGCGGCGTT
>NZ_JBNGCJ010000654.1:0-8676 GCF_049974785.1 Vibrio genomosp. F10 str. 9ZD137 | reverse complement strand
TGACGTAAGCTTCATAAGCGCGCTGAGACTCCAGTTCAATGTCAGCGCCATGCTTGTCTGCCGCTGCTTTAAACGTTGATACCATGTGCTCCACCTGGTTGGCTAACTTATCTGCATTCAGTGAGCGTGCTTCCGCGACGATACGCAGTTCTGGCATGACGATATTAGTGGCTTGTCCACCTTCCACAATACCGATGTTTGCCGTGGTTTCTTCATCAATACGCAAAAGGTTCATATTGGTAATGGCTTCTGCTGCAACGCCAATGGCACTGATCCCTTCTTCTGGAGCTAAACCAGCGTGTGCAGGGCGACCTTTGATGGTGAATGTCATGGATTGTTGACCTGGCGCACGGTTGATGATGGTGCCTATAGGGCCGCCAGAATCTAGCACAACGGCCTTATCGGACTGAATGAACGACATATCAAAGTGTTTAGATCCTTGCAGCCCACCTTCTTCATGGACAGTAAAAGCAATCTCAATCGTTTTATGAGCGATATTTTCAGAACGAATACAGCGAACCGCTTCCATAATGGCCGCAATACCTGATTTATCATCGCCGCCTAAAATAGTGTCGCCTTTAGAACGAATAATGCCTTCTTCAATAATGGGTTCGATATTGTTACCTGGCGCCACTGTATCCATGTGACAACTCAGTACCACGCTGTCATCTAACTCTCCGTCTAAACGAGCATAAATATTGAAGCCATTGGAAATTTCCTCGGCGACTGGCAATTTATGAACAGAAAAACCGAGCTCCCCCAGTTGTTCGGCCAATGTTTTCGATATGTCGAGTTCGTAGCGAGATTCGCTGTCGATTTTGATCAATTGGCAAAAGTGTTCAACCAGTCTTTCTTGGTTTATTTGAGTCATTGTACTACCTCGTTGGAAACAGGAAGGGATACCTTATCTTTGAAGCACGTCATATTACCCTGCGATAAATCAATGAATTGTTTTCTTGCCCAGTAACTGAGCAGTAAAAGGAAGGGTTTGGTTAGTGTCTTTTCATAATTACACGAAATGTAAACATTATGTTGCACTTTGTGAGGGTTGTAACTTGAGTTTTAACACTTGGTCGTAGATTGGTTATTGAATGAATTCATTTTTTATTATTGATTTATATTATCTTTATTTGTTCCTAGTGCTGGCGTGATAAAGGTGGTTATCACTTTATGTAACATTTTGAATACATCTTTAGGTGGGGCCATTGGGGTTAAGTATTTTGGCCATAAAGTTCAAATGCAACGGGCTTTTGACTTAAGTTAGTGAACAAGCGCTCAGTTGCTAAACAAGCAGATAAGTTAATGCACAGGCATCTAAGTGAGTACCAATCATCTGGAGCAAAACAGCCAATAAAAGGAATGACCATGTTGGATAAAAGTAACCCGCTAGGAACCGATGGATTTGAGTTTGTTGAATACACAGCAGTCAGTAGCAAAGGGATCGATGATCTAAAGCAGTTATTCAGTTCATTAGGGTTTGCTGAAGTAGCCAAGCACCGTTCAAAACAGGCGTGGCTGTATCGTCAGGGAGATGTGAACTTCATCGTGAATGCCGAGCCTAATAGCCCAGCAGAAGCCTTTGCTAAACTTCATGGGCCATCAGTGTGTGGTATGGCGTTTCGAGTGAAGGACGCATCACAAGCCATGGCGCACGCTCTTAAAAATGGAGGAGAGGAATATAAAACTGAAATCGGCCCGATGGAACTCAGTATTCCAGCTATCTATGGTATTGGCAAAAGCCTGCTCTATTTTGTGGATCGCTATGGTAGCCAGAGTATCTATGACGTTGACTTCAACTTTTACCCAGATATGGAAGAAAGACTGGCTCAAAAAGATGTCGGTCTTTTTGAGATTGATCACCTGACCCATAACGTGATGCAAGGTCAAATGGATGTTTGGTCAAGCTTCTATGAAGGCATTGGAAACTTCAAAGAGATTCGATACTTCGATATTGAAGGAAAACTCACTGGTTTAACCAGCAGAGCCATGACCGCGCCCTGCGGGAAAATTCGAATTCCCATTAACCAATCATCCGACGATAAATCACAGATTGAAGAGTATCTCAAAGAATATAACGGTGAAGGTATTCAGCACATTGCCCTGAGCACAGAAGATATCTACGAAACGGTGCGGACTTTACGTTCACGAGGAATGGATTTCATGCCCACCCTCGATACCTATTACGATAAAGTCAACCAACGTGTTTCAGGCCATAGTGAAGATCTAGAGCAACTTAAAGAGTTGAGAATACTGATAGACGGCGCACCGGAAAAAGACGGTATTTTATTGCAGATCTTTACTCAAACGGTCATAGGCCCAGTCTTTTTTGAAATCATTCAACGTAAAGGCAACGAAGGATTTGGTGAAGGTAATTTTAAGGCGTTGTTTGAATCGATTGAAGAAGACCAAATTCGTCGAGGCGTGCTTAACAAAGAAGATGTGAAATCATAGGGGTTACTATGAATAAATGGATTACGTTTCCTCACAAAGAAGGCATCAGCTCTATGCAGGCACACGCTGATTTCCCCGAACAAGGCATCTATGAACGAGAAGCGGGCCGCAGTGGTTTTTTTGGCCCCGCGACGCACTTTCATCACCAACATGCCCCAACCGATTGGCAGGAGTGGCAAGGTGATCTTAAACCCAGAGCTTTCGATTTAACGCAGTTAACTTCAGCGGTTCAAGATAGCCCTTGGTCTGTGCCCAATGTCCTTCACAATGATCAGTGTAAAATTCGAGTGTGGCAACTAGAGCAATCAATGTCTGAGTTAGTCCGAAACGCAGATGGGGATGAGCTCTTGTTTGTCCACGGCGGCAAAGGGAAGTTCTATTGTGATTATGGCCACCTAGACATTGCTGAAGGGGATTATGTCATGATTCCTCGCTCGACAATGTGGCGAATTGAAGTCGAGGAGCCATTGTTTTTTTTGATGATTGAAAACAGTGATGGGGCGTATTCTTTTCCAGAAAAAGGGATTGTAGGAAACCACGCTTTGTTTGATCCTGCGGTTTTGCAAATCCCCTCAATCGATGAGGCATTTAAAGCACAATATTCCGAGGAAAGCACGAAAGTTGTCGTAAAAAGGCACGATAGCCTGAGTGTGATCACGTATCCATTCAATCCGCTTGATGCTATTGGTTGGCATGGTGATCTTAGCGTAGTTAAGCTTAACTGGCGCGATATTCGGCCTTTGATGTCACACCGTTATCATCTTCCACCCTCGGCTCATACTACGTTTGTTGGTGAGGGTTTTGTTGTTTGTACCTTTGTGCCAAGGCCAATCGAAAGTGATCCGGGTGCATTGAAAGTGCCTTTTTATCATAACAATGATGATTACGATGAAGTGCTGTTCTATCACCAAGGGGATTTCTTTAGCCGCGATAATATAGAAGCGGGCATGATGACCTTCCATCCCGCTGGATTTACTCACGGACCGCACCCCAAAGCGTTTAAAGCAGGGTTAGAGCATAAGAAGACATTTACTGATGAAGTGGCGGTCATGATTGATACGCGCCATGCTTTACACTTTACATCAGCGGTGGATGGCGTTGAAAACAAGGACTACGTGTACAGCTGGCGCACAACTTAATAAACGCCGGTTAAGTACCTTCTAAGATAAGAAGAACCAACAATAAACAACAAGAAACTATAGCAAGAAGATCGGTAAGAATATCAGGGTGCTTGAAATCCACACGACAGCAATAAGAAAAACCAGCAGGGATGAGGGAAAACATAATGAAGTTAGCCACACTAAGAAATGGAATGAGAGATGGGACATTAGTTGTCGTGAGTAAAGATCTTACTCAATGTGTTTCTGTTCCCGATATCGCGCCGACTTTGCAAAGTGCCTTAGATAATTGGCAAAATGTCGTGACGCCTTTAAAAGCGAGATACGACTTGCTAAACCAAGGGGAAGCGACAGACACAATAGCCTTTGATTCCAAACAATGTGAATCGCCATTGCCTCGTGCTTATCATTGGGCGGACGGATCGGCGTACGTCAACCACGTTGAATTGGTTCGCCAAGCAAGGGGGGCGGAGATCCCAGATAGCTTTTGGAGTGATCCATTGATGTATCAAGGGGGATCCGATGCGTTCTTAGGACCAAGGGACGATATTCCTGTAGAAAGTGAAGCGTGGGGGATTGATTTTGAAGCGGAAGTCGCAGTCATTACGACAGATGTTCCTATGGGTATGAATGCGAAGCAAGCGGCGAACTCAATTTGTTTATTAATGTTGGTCAACGACGTCTCTTTACGAGGGTTAATCCCAGCTGAATTAGCCAAAGGATTTGGTTTCTATCAGTCTAAGCCATCTTCCGCATTTTCTCCGGTTGCCGTCACACCTGATGAGTTGGACGCCGAGTGGGAAGGCGCGAAAGTCCATTTGCCTCTTGAATCTCACTACAATAACGCGCTTTTTGGTTGTCCGAATGCTGGTGTTGATATGACATTTGATTTTGGACAGCTTATCGCTCATGCGGCAAAAACACGGCCTCTTTGCGCAGGAACGATCATAGGTTCTGGGACGGTCTCGAATAAACAAGGAACCGATCACGGCAGTGCAATTACAGAAGGTGGAGTGGGGTACTCCTGTATTGCTGAAGTTAGAATGATTGAAACGATCCGCGACGGTCAGCCCAGTACTTCCTTTATGAAGTTTCAAGACACAATAAAAATAGAAATGAAAAACCGACAAGGCGCCAGCATATTTGGGTCAATCGAACAAAAAGTGGTGCCTTATAAGGCGCCCTGACTCTAACTATATAACGCACCTAATTATATAACGAACCTAACTGTCTAAACCCCCAAATTATTTGAGACAGTTTAATTCCGTAAAGCATTCCGGTTGATAATGAAATGAATGAAAAGGAAAGGCCGATGGCTCTCATGACTTTGTACGGATACTGGCGTTCATCCGCTGCGTATCGTGTTCGTATTGCTTTGAACCTAAAACAGTTAATGTATCAGCATCAATCGATCCATCTACTTAACCAAGGTGGAGAGCAACATCAGCCTGAGTTTCGGTCGCTAAACGCTAGTGAATTGGTCCCGGTACTCAAGGACGGAGAAGTGATTTTGTCACAATCACTCACCATTATTGACTACCTTGATAACTGTTATTCAGGCCCTAAGCTTGTGCCTAGTGCAGGAATCGAGCGTTATCAAGTGATGGCATTGGCTCAAGATATTGCTATGGATATTCATCCGATCAACAACTTACGAGTTTTGCAATATTTAGAGCGCGAGTTGGGCGCCGATGCAGAACAAAAAAAGCATTGGTATCGCCACTGGGTGAGCGTTGGCTTTTCTGCGTTTGAGCAAAAATTGAAGAAAAGTGCTAAAGAATATTGTGTTGGCAATACCATCAGCTTGGCGGACGTATGCTTGGTTCCTCAAGTCTATAACGCGCGTCGGTTTGATGTGGACATGGCGGAGTTTCCGAAAATCAGTGCCATCGATAAAGCATTGTCTGATCACCCTGCTTTCATCGCATCATTGCCTGAAAATCAACCAGATGCTCAAGGCTAAATGAGTTTTCCTTGCTATTTCTTTCACTTCTATTTCTATTTTCATCCTTCACTTTTTCTTCTGTACTGTTTCGGGTGTTTAGCTTGAATGCTCTATCATCCTTATCTCATAAGCTATTTGATTTTCTCCTGACAGTGGATTCTTCTGCTAAGATTTGGTTAGTTTCAGTCTAGAGATAAAAACTAGTGTTTAATTCTGTAATGTTCGCAAGCGTTGAAATAAAAATAGCGTTTATGGCAGGGGTATTAGTAGACTATTGACAGTGATAAAACTCTTTCTCAAGGAATGAACATGAAAATCGGCGTGATAGGTGCTGGCTCAGTGGGTGTTGGAATTTGTAATTATTTACTCACACTGGGAAGCGTGAGTGAACTCGTGGTACTTGATCAGAACCTAGAACGAGCAGAAGGCGAAGTGCTGGACTTTCGCCACACAGCAGCATTAACCTTTTCTAAAAATACCCATATTTTGGCCAGCGACGACTATTTGTCTCTTATTGGTGCAGATATCGTTGTTATTACCGCAGGGGCGCAAATTAAGCAGGGACAAACACGGATGGATTTGGCAGAAATTAATGCCAAAATTGGTGTTGATATCGCTTTAAAAGTCAGTCGAGTCGCGCCCAAAGCAACCCTAATTGTTGTCAGTAACCCATGTGACATTGTCACACATTGTATTGTTAAAAATACCGATTTCCCAGCCCATAAGGTCATCAGCAGTGGTTGTGTTATTGATACAGCGAGATTGATGTCTATCGTCGCAAATCGAGTTAACTTAGACCCAAAGAATGTATTTGGCTATGTACTTGGCGAGCACGGCAGCAATTGTTTTACGCCAAAAAGCTTGATTAGCATTGCGGGGCAACCTGCGGATTATTACTGTGACACCAATAATCTTGCTCGTATTGATGCCGATGAGTTACTCGACTCGGTAAAGCAAGCCGGTTATGAGATCTTTAAGCGAAAGCAAAACACCACTCACGGCATTGCTGCGAGTGTGTTTCGAATCATTCAAGCGATTAAAATTGATGAGCGTTCGGTACTACCCATTGCGACGTTAATTAACGGTGAATATGGGTTGAAAGATGTCGTCATGAGTCTGCCTACCATCGTGGGTAAAAATGGCGCGGAGTCTATTTTGATTCACCCTTTCACCAAATCAGAGCTTGAAGAGTTACACAGTATTGCTGCTAACATCTCGAACGATGTGGCTGCTGTGGCAAAAGCGACGGGTTTGAAGCATTAACGGCGGCGGGTTTGATTGTACCGTTTGCAAATACATGGCTTAACGGAAGAATAGAATAGGGGCCAGTTTGGTCCCTTTTATTTTTATACTGTAGAAAACACGTCACCCAGTTTGTTAGTACGTTTGTTCAAAGGGAAAAACGAGCTGTTCCGTACTAAATCCCGCTTTTTTGGCAATGCGTAAATACTTGTTCATTTTGTACTCAGGTAACTCGTTGGTTCTCGACAATAACCAGAATTCATTTGCGCCACTGGCTACCATTGCCGTTGAGTAGTCGTCTTCAAGATAGAAGACCACATAGCTACCATAAAATGGGCCAGAGAAAGAAATGTGCAGATGACCGGTGTTGTCGTCTGCCAGTTTAGCCTTGCCGATCGCTTCTTTCCATTGGTGATCTTCTTCGCTCCAGCCACTGTTGACCACTTTGATGCTTCCATCATCATCAATCGTATATTGCGTTCGGCTGTGGGTTAATCCCTGATCAAAGCGGTGATCTAATCTGGCAACTTCGTACCATGTCCCTAAATAAGCGGCAATATCGAATTCTTCTACTGGCAATAAATACCGAGTAATACTGCCGCATCCAACGAGTAAAGTGCTTGATATACCGATGATTAGAACAATTATTTGACGTTTCATAACCCGTTCCTCGCCTGCCTGATAGTGCGTATATCAATGTTTAAGCATTATTAGCGCCAGTACGGTGAGCCAGTCCTTTAAGGGCGTAATTGGGATTTGAACACATTAAAGACATAGATACCGACTATGTGGAAGGATATTACAGATCTGTAATTAAGTTAGGCATTGTGCATCACTAACACTGACTCGGTAGGGTGTAGCGTGTTAGGGGACAAGCAGCTGAAAGATCAATAATACAAGAAGATGCAAATCAGTTGACGAGCTGTACGTTTACCGACCTGACTCTCTACCCCTTTAGGGTTGTTTAAGTTCGTAATTGATTTACATCATGTGTTAATTATTTTTCATATTTCAAAATGCAGCCAGTGAAGCAAATTGATTGCTAAGAAATATAATTGTTGGGAATATCTATGAGTAAGATGAAGCTAGTCATTATCGGTAACGGCATGGTCGGTCATCGCTATATCGAAGATTTGGTCGAAAAGACAGAGGTGTCAAAAATGGACATCACCGTCTTCTGTGAAGAACCCCGCGTTGCGTATGATCGTGTCCACCTTTCTTCTTACTTTTCACATCACACTGCAGACGAACTTTCTTTAGTTAAAGAAGGTTTCTACGAGAAACATGGCATTAACATGCTGATCGGTGAACGTGCTATTAACGTTAACCGTGAAAAGAAAACCGTTTACTCAAGCACTGGTCGAGAAATTCAATACGACAAACTTGTTCTTGCTACTGGTTCTTTCCCATTCGTACCGCCAATCAAAGGCAACGAAGGTAAAGACTGTTTTGTTTATCGCACAATCGAAGATCTAAAAGCTATCGAAGCGACGGCAAAGAATTCTAAATCTGGTGTTGTTGTTGGTGGTGGTCTACTTGGCCTTGAAGCAGCAGGCGCACTTAAAGCACTCGGTGTCACGACGCACGTTGTTGAGTTTGCTCCAAAGCTTATGGCAGAGCAGCTTGATCTTGCAGGTGGTAATCAGCTTCGTCAAAAGATCGAACGTATGGGTGTAAACGTCCATACAAGCAAGAACACGCTTGAAATTGCTCCTGAAGGTACTGAAGCTCGTAACGTAATGCGTTTTGCAGACGGCACTGAGCTAGAAACTGATTTCATCGTATTCTCTGCTGGTATTCGCCCACAAGACAAACTGGCTCGTCAAATGGGTCTAGGTATTGCGCCTCGCGGTGGTATCGAGATTAACGATCACTGTCAGACGACAGACCAAGATATCTACGCTATCGGTGAATGTGCGT
>NZ_JBNGCJ010000653.1:0-3546 GCF_049974785.1 Vibrio genomosp. F10 str. 9ZD137 | reverse complement strand
TGTTCTTATCTTGTTGTTCTTATCCTATTTTCTGTTTTGGCTCACAGAACCCACAGTAAAGTCAGGGAAATAATACTATGGTCTAACGACATACACTTCTGAAGCGTATCGAACAGTGCTAGTCTTTATTTAAAGTTAGCGCTAAAAGGATATAGCATGAAGTTTCCTTACAAAAACATTGTAATCTTAACGGGGGCGGGCATATCTGCTGAGTCCGGAATTAAAACATTCAGAACTCAAGATGGCCTGTGGGAAAATCACCGCATTGAAGATGTGGCTACGCCTGAAGGCTTTCAAAAAGATCCCGACCTTGTACAAGACTTCTATAATCAACGACGTAAAAAACTTCAATCTGATGCTATCAGCCCCAACGCTGCACATATAGCGCTCGGTAAACTTGAAAGAGAGTTAGAAGGCACCGTCACGATCATTACTCAAAATATTGATAACCTCCATGAAAAAGGCGGGAGCAAAAACATTATCCACATGCATGGGGAGCTTTTAAAGTCTCGCTGTAGTGAATCAAACCAAGTTATTGAACACACTGGTGATATTCAGACTGGAGACTTGTGCCACTGTTGCCAAATCCCCGCTCAGATGCGACCACATATCGTTTGGTTTGGCGAGATGCCGCTTAGAATGGGGGATATTTATTCCGCTCTAGAACAAACCGATCTTTTCATTTCTATTGGTACGTCAGGCGTTGTTTACCCGGCGGCTGGATTTGTTCACGATGCAAAAATGCACGGGGCGCATTCAATCGAGATTAATCTAGAACCGAGTGCAGTGGAAAGTGAATTTGCAGAGAAGCGTTATGGTAAAGCCAGTGTAGAAGTGCCTAAACTTGTAGAAGAGCTGCTTACGCTGGAGAGCCAAAAGTCAGCCTAACGTGAGCTTCAGGAGCAATCAGTTAACCTTTTGATTTGAGCGCTCATCATACTGAGCGTTTTTTCTTTTTCATTTTGTACATGGCCAAGTCAGCCTGGTTTAACGCCTGCTCCATGTTGTCTAATGTTGTCGTTTCAAACCCATAACTGAATGTTATAGGTTCGCCTTTCAAAACTCGAATGACAGAGTCCACATACTCCTGAGCTCTTCCAGGGTCTACAATCACGACAAACTCATCACCGCCGATTCGAAATGCTTTTTCTCCACGGTGTTTGGCATTAAGCAATGCTTGAGAAAACCGAATAATGAGTAAGTCACCGACAGCATGACCTTTGGTATCGTTTACGGATTTTAAGTCATTGATATCAAGATAGACGATATCGAATTCAGGTTTTGAGATAGCGTTAAGTTTCTTTCGATTATAAAGACCCGTTAACTCATCAATAGTATTCTCATAATAGACTTTGTTAAGAAGGCGAGTTACACCAATCGCTATTATCAAATATGAAATCTGAAGAATCCCATCTTCTAAGAATGTATCGATGAGTTCATACTTATCAGCGAGTTCACCTAGGACTTTGATTTCGGTGATAACATCATAAAACATATTGAATACCAGCATGAGCAAGCCTATTTTCAATATGCGATTGGAGTGAAGAACTTTTCTAGAAATAAAATAGATATAAGCCGTGATGAAGAGAGAGTTGCTTTCAAAGATAAAGTCGTAGTGAGAATCAACTTCGACTAAATGGCTGAGCATTTTCATAGAAATTGAAACTAAAAGCATAAATGTGATTAAAACCAGTGCACTAGAGTGCCTTATTTCATATTTGATTGCCTATTTCCTTATTGAAAAAAAGTGTCTCGAATAGATTTTATGAATCATTACTCGAGACACCTCACTGCTTAGTTGCCTACTTTGAGACGTTGGAAGTACTCTTCATAAAGTGCACTTGCTTCACCAACTTCGTCTTGCCATACGCCAGAGTCCATAATGTGTTGCGGTGGGAAAATGCTTGGATCATTAGCAAACTCGGTTGGTAACAATGGATAAGCGGTCTTTACAGGGGTTGGGTAACCGATCTCTAAAGCGATCTTCGCGGCGTTTTCTGGGCGTAAAAGAAAATCGATCATCTTGTGCGCAGCCTCTGTATTTTTAGCCCCTGTAGGGATCGCTAAGCTGTCCATCCAGAAAATAGCGCCTTTCTCTGGCCACACAATATCGATGGAAGCCCCTTCCTGGCGTGCCATGTAAGCAGAGCCATTCCACAACATGCCTAAAGAAACCTCGCCAGCAAGGTATGGGTTGGCAGGGAAATCCGAATTGAACACCAACACATTTGGCATTAGCTTACGTAACTCTTGATAGGCTTGTTCAATTTCTTCAGGGTTAGTCGTATTCGGTGAATAGCCTAACTTCGTTAATGCTATATGAAAGACTTCACGAGAGTCGTCCATTAGCATAAGTTGACCTTCCCATTTGCTGTCCCAAAAGTCTCCCCATTTTGTTAGTGAGCTGCCATCCAGCATATCTGTATTCACACCAATGCCCGTCGCGCCCCAAATATAAGGAATAGAGTAGGTGTTACCAGGATCGAAAGGTTTGTTTAGATAATTAGGGTCGAGGTCCGCAAAGTGAGAGAGTTTGGTCTTATCAATCTCTTGCAGCATGTTTTCTTTATGCATTTTTGAAACAAAATACGTCGATGGAACAACTAAGTCATAACCGGAACCCTGCGTTTTTAACTTGGCGTACATACTCTCGTTAGACTCGTACGTCGAGTAAATCACCTTGATACCCGTTTCTTCGGTGAAACTTTCTAGTACATCAGCAGGGATGTATTCAGACCAATTATAAAAATACAGCTCTTTGTCGTCAGCGAAGACTGATTGAGAGAATAAAGTAGCGGCAAATAGTGCTGCGACGCTTAGTTTTGTTTTCATTTTACATCCATCTTATGTTGCGTACTTAACGTGAAATGCCTGTATAACAAGCATAGGGTAAGTTTAGAAAAAAGATCGCATATTTCAAGGATATGCCAACAAATAATTAGCCCATTTCTAGGGCGTGTTGTGTTACGAAATATGCCTGATATCCATATAAGTATTCTTTATTGCTGTGCTGTCAATCTGTCTTTGCCTACCCATTGAGAGAGCAAGACTAAAAACAACGAAACGACGAGCATAATAGTGGCGAGTGCGTTCACTTCAGGAGAAATGCCCACCTTAACCATAGAATAAATTTTGAGTGGCAGTATTTCATAGCTTGGACCTGTCACAAAAGAACTGATGATTACGTCATCCAACGAGAGTGTAAAACTCAATAACCAACCTGCGGCAATAGCGGGCTTGGCAATGGGTAGAATGATTTTTTTCAAGATCGTCCATTCACTTGCGCCAAGATCTTTAGCGGCTTCGAGCATTTTCACATCAAAGCCTTTTAGGCGGCTGTATACGGTGACAACCACAAAAGGCAAACAAAATGTAATATGTGCGATCAGTAAAGTTAAAAATCCAAGCTGCACGCCGAAGAGTAGAAACAAGGCAAGCAATGAAATTGCCATCACGATATCTGGAGACATCATGACAATAAAAAGCATGCCATTGACGGCGGGCTTTCCTTTGAATTGATACCGAAAAGATCGGAAGAGCGGGTCA
>NZ_JBNGCJ010000652.1:0-3469 GCF_049974785.1 Vibrio genomosp. F10 str. 9ZD137 | reverse complement strand
GGCGCACTATGTGGAGACAGCAATCTAGCGAAGCTGCTACCCCTGCTGAGGTAATGATAGTCTCATGTTCAATAAATAGAGGGTTTGGATCAAAATTCACCTTAGGAAATTGCTGCTGAAATTGTTCGGAAAACGCCCAATGGCTTGTGGCACGTTTTCCATCGAGAACGCCAGCACATGCAAGTACATAAGACCCGAGGCAGAGTCCTACTAGTAGCTTACCTTTCCCATGATGCTCTATTAGCGCCTCTAGAAGTTGTTCACTTGGCTTTGGCAGATCATTTGGCCAGCTTGGAACAATCACAATATCCGCCTCTTTAATAGCGCTCAAATCTCTATCGATCACCACACCAAATCCTGAGCTTGTTTCCAATGGCGAGCTTTTTTCGCTACAGATTTTCAAGTCAAACCGAGGCGGCTGATCGAAAAAGATATCTTGAAACACCATACAGGGTACAGAGAGATGAAAAGCACTGATCCCTTCAAAGGCAATCAAAGTGATTTTGACTAACTCGGTTGATTTCTCCATATTTGTCTCGATTTGCGCGAATATTGACTTTCGAGACAGTATGGCAAGGTTACCGAAAATAGCATACTAAATCACATAGAGAATATGACTCATGAGTGAATTTAGAGAGGTATTATGAAGATCCATCACCTACGTAGCGCAACTTTTATCATTGAATCTGGCGAAAAATTTATCCTTATTGATCCTATGTTGGGGAAAAAAGGCTCTATGCCTCCGTTTTCAGTCATTAAGGCTAAGGCCGCGAAAAATCCAACGGTTGCGATGCCAAGCAATGCAGATGAGCTGCTAAACAAGGTTACTCATACCCTAATTACTCATAGCCAAACATTTGGTATCAAGGCGTTGCAACACGGTGATCACCTAGATCCCGCTGGTGAGACGTTTTTAACAAGTCGTAATATCCCAGTTGCGACACCAGCCAAAGATAAAGCCTACCTAGAAAAATACGGCTTAACGGTAAAATGGGGAATTGAAGATTGGCAAACTATCGACGTTTTAGGCGGAAAACTAACTGCAGTTCCTGCTTTACACGGTCATGGATGGATTCATAAGCTAATGGCAAATGGCGTCGGATTTTTCTTAGAGCTTCCCAATGAACCCTCTATCTATATTAGCGGAGATACGGTTCTAACCGATGATGTAAGACGAGCTTTGAATGAGTTAAAACCCGACATCACAGTGGTGGCAGCAGGCCGTGCTCGTATGGATGTTGGTCAACCGTTATTGATGTCTATTGATGAGGTCATGGAGTTTATTCGCCTTTCCCCTAATAAGGTGGTTGCGAACCATATGGAGGCACTCAATCACTGTGCAGTGACTCGACCAATTCTTAAAGAAGCAATTGATAAAAACGGTTTGTCAGATAAAGTCCTTATTCCTGCTGATGGTGAGACCTTGGAGTTTTAGATACCTGAACTAATCCGGTGACTCCCGATTTAAGTAAATAGTCTAAATGATTTCTGTCCAAAAGTGAGTTTCAAAACGATCAATCTTTAGTGTCAATAACATGAGGTCGAGCAAAATCAAGACGGTCTGAGATCAATATATTGCCCTCCGACGATTAAAGTCATGAGCGTTCATTCAACGAACGCTTTTCGTCATTTTAGCGGGGGTTATGCTTCGTGAAATTCTTCATATCTATTGAACATGGCGTAGCTGGCAAAATCGGTACAAGGTTTAATTGGTGCTTGGTCGGCGTACGGCTTAAAGGGGCTACTCAACAATGCTTTTTTGGCTTGACTAAAAATCAGTCTTTCATGGTCCATTAACTCGCCTAAATACTGACCCTCTGGGCCATAGATTTCGCCTTCAACAACCTTGGCAATATGTTTACCTTGGTTTGTCCAAAGATCTTCCCCATCGATATAACCAAAAGATTTACCGCCCCAAGTCCAAACTGATTTCATAGACATACCTTTTTACACGTAATGCATCTACGTAATGCCGTCACGTAATGTACTGTTAAGCCGTAATAAAGTGGTCATAATTTACGCTAAATGAACACCTTAACCATGAGCGCTGACCATATCAAAAAGAAGGAGAACATTGGAATGGATGGGAATACTTTGTTACATGTTTCTTGGTGGCATAAGCGTGTCGATAAATGGACGCTTCACGATTAAAGTCGGATATCCAGTATGTTTGTTTGGGGGACGGTATCAAGGGTGTTTAGCATTGCTTTAGTAAGAATGATTGATTAACAATTGATAGACCTACTTGCGACTCTGATTTAGATTAGCGCTTAAGCTAGAATTTTATGTTTTCATATTGTTTACATCACACGACAAGGAAATACAGATGATCAGACTCGCTGTCATTGGAACGAACTGGATCACCGATCAATTTATTGAGGCGGCTCTATCGACGGGGCTCTATCAGCTATCAGGCGTTTACTCGCGAAGTCTTGAGAGTGCACAGCAGTTTTCAGAGAAATATGCTTCACCCAAACTGTTTACCGATTTTGAAGCCTTAGCTCACTCGACGCTGATTGATGCCGTTTACATCGCCAGTCCAAACTCTTTTCATGCTCCACAAGCAAAGCGTCTTCTTGAGGCGAAAAAACACGTTATTTGTGAAAAGCCACTGGCTTCAAATTATGCGTTAGCAGAGCAACTTTACCAAACTGCGAAAGACAATGAAGTCGTGCTGTTTGAAGCTTTCATGACACCGCATATCCCCAACTTCAAGGTGTTAGAACAACAACTGACCACCATTGGTTCGTTAAGAAAAGCGACCATCAGCTACTGTCAGTACTCTTCTCGCTATCCGAAGTACCTTAACGGGGAAAACCCGAATACTTTCAACCCAGCATTTTCCAATGGCTCGGTTATGGACATTGGCTATTACTGTGTTGGCGCCGCGATAGCACTGTTCGGAGAGCCTAAATCAATCAGTGCTCAAGCTCACTTACTTGACTCAGGTGTTGATGGTAATGGCACTATTGTTTTCCAATACTCAGGCTTTGATGTGGTGATTAACCATTCCAAAACCAGTGATTCTTATTTACCCAGTGAATTTCAGGGTGAAGAGGCCGCTTTGCACGTTGATATGATTTCCATTTGTAATTCAGTGATAAAAATCACCCGTGGAGGCGACAAGCAAGACCTCAGTGTTGAGCAAACAGCAAACCGAATGGTTTACGAAGCAAAAGTGTTCGCTCAGCAGGCTTTGGAAAATTCGATGAACGAACAACACACTGCGCGTTCTTTGCTGGTGGCTAAAGTGCTCACAGAAATACGCCGTCAAACAGGGGTGGTTTTTCCAACTGATCCAGCTTGATTGAATTGCGTGATAACGGCATTCCCTGTTATCGTGCGCGTAAGATTTAATGTTGTTTAAGAGATATGAATATGCAAGCTGAAGTAAAATGGGTTGAAGAGTTTAAGTTCTTGGGTCAATCCCAGTCTGGTCATTCTATCGTTATGGATGGTAATGGTGGAG
>NZ_JBNGCJ010000651.1:0-1001 GCF_049974785.1 Vibrio genomosp. F10 str. 9ZD137 | reverse complement strand
ATCCCTCTTAAATTGCTTGTTATGTGCCGCAGATCAAAGCCGTGAATACTACGAACCACGATAATTTATTAACTCAATATTAAAGGGGAACTTAACATGAAACCAACAACTATCATTGTCACGTTAGCATTTGTTTTCTCTTCTATTGCGATTGCCTCTAACGAAAAGAAAAATACCTTTAAAATTGGTGATGACGCCGATGATATTCCTTGCACATGTGTTTTCAATAAGAACCGTATGTGGAACCCTGAAACCATTATATGGAACAACGAAGAGTGGTACTGCTCAAATTATAATGAAGACGGTACATGCGCTTCGGTAGCACTGGTTAACCCCACTAAACTAGAAGCAACATGCGACAACGACACTGTTCCACTTTACTGCATATTTAACCTAGAAAATGCACCCAAGACCGTGACCATTGAGGGAGAGTCTTGGACGTGTGGAGCACGAAATCAGATTGATAATATGTGTATCAAAGCTGACAAATCTCAATAGGCACATAACGCCAAATTAACTGGCTAAAAATAGTGGGCTAAAATGAGTGAGGCACGAACGAAGCCCACTGTGTTTAGTCCAGTTGAATTTCTTGTTAGGCTGTGACAATAACCAAGCTATTCCGGTTGCTTAAATACCCAGTAAGCAATAGGTACAAGAGCAAATTCTAACCCTATATAAAGCAATAGAATCGGTTGTGGAATGCCATCAACGAAGTAACTTATAACTCTGCCAATGACCAAGCCCCCAGTGAACACTATTACAGTAACCAATGCAGGATTTCTATAAGACTTATTAAAAGCAGAGAATAACCAAAATAATCCAAGCGCTATATAAAGGCACATTACAGCTCGTAATATATGTGCAATATTTAAATCAAGAGTTTCTATGCCAAGGAAAGTAGAAGCAAACCAATTAGGGGAAATACCATAAGCTAGGGCAATAGGAATTACAGCAAAGAATGCAAAAATCAAAAAGTTTTTCTTTATATTTTTCATGTTAAT